>CAZAGA010000221.1:0-6005 GCA_964484335.1 uncultured Anaerolineaceae bacterium | reverse complement strand
CGGGCAGGGTAACCTGTGCTAAAATTTAACCATGCGCAACCGCCTTTGCGGGATCTTTTTAATCTCAGCGATCTTCTTCGGGATGGTAATTCCTGCCAGGGCGCAAACCAGCCCCAGTGCAAGCTTATCCCGAGTAGATATCGAAAACTTTCCCCTTATCGAAGCCTTTCTGGTCGTTAAAGACGAAGCAGGCAGGTTTCTTAACGTGCTGGATCCAAACAACCTGACCATCCTGGAAAATGGGAAAGCAATCCCTGCCCACCACCTGGAAAAAATTACACCAGGGGTGCAATTTGTTGCAGCTATCAACCCGGGACCAACCTTTGCCCTGCGTAATAGCCAGGGCGTCACCCGCGCTGGAATCATCCAGCAAATTCTGCAGAACTGGGCGAGCAGCCGCCAGGGCTCCAACCTGGATGACTTATCCCTGGTGGTCACCAATCGCCCGGAAACTACCCATGTCAAAGATCCCATTCAATGGCTAAAAGACCTGGCTTTGGATGAGTTGAACTTACGCCAGGCAGAACCCAGCCTGGACACACTGGTGCGGGCGGTCGATATTGCCGCCGACAGCCCACCCAGGCCAGGAATGGGCCAGGCGGTATTGTTCATCACCCCCCCACTTGAAAACCAGACTGAAGTTGCCACCCAAAGCCTGGTTGCGCGCGCCCAGGAGCAGGGCGTTAGCATATTCATTGGGATTGTGCCATCGCCAGGCGCGTTTTATCCAAATTCAGAAAAGCAATTTCAGCAAATCGCCCAGGCTACCGGCGGACAAGTCTTTGTGATTACGGATGATCAACCCAACTTGGATCTGGAAACCCTCTTGAGTCCCTTCCGCTCGGTCTACCGCCTGACTTACGAGTCGCAAATTCGCGCCAGCGGCAGCCACCAGCTCGCGCTGGATCTTCAGCTCCCTTCCGGTACATTGACCACTCCGATCGAGGTCTTTGACCTGAAACTCCTCCCACCCGAGCCGGCTTTTGTTTCACCGCCGCTGGAAATTGATCGCAGCGCACCGCTGACCGAGGAGGGGACGATCGATGAGAACGTCTTGCCGGCCGACTACCTGCCCACCGTGCAAGAAATCCAAATCCTGGTCGCTTTTCCGGATGAGCGCAGCCGGCCCCTAATCCGGACGAGCTTGATCGTGGATGGCATCCTGGTGCAGGAAAATCGCCAACCGCCCTACGACCGCTTTACCTGGTATCTCCAGGATTTTAAGGTCAGCGGCGCTCATACGCTGCGCGTCGAGGCAGAAGACAGCTTGGGGTTGGTCGGAACCAGCATCGAGCGCCTGGTACAGGTTACCATCCTGGTACCAGAACCCAACCCCTGGGCTTGGGTGTTTCAAAATGCGCCGGCGCTCTCTCTGCTTGGGGCGTTGGTGGCTGGCTCGGTCCTGTTGCTGGTGCTACTGCTTGGCGGGCGATTGCAACCCAAAACCCTTGGCCAGGGTCACGCCGCACGCCGCAAAGCCGACCCGGTGACCCAACCGGTGCCCGTAAAATCTGACGCAACGAGCAAACGCCGGGCTGGCTGGACCAACCCGATCCATTGGCCGCAGCGCCATATGCCTCCCAAAGCCGTCGCCTTCCTGAGCCGCATCTCTGAGGCAGACAGCCAGGAGACAACCACCCCGATCCCGATTACTGCAGATGAAATCACCCTGGGCAGCGACCCCAATCGCGCCACCCTGGTGCTGAAAGACCCCTCGGTGGAAGGCCTGCACGCACGCCTGGTTCGCAGACCGGATGAGACCTACCGTTTGATCGATGAAGGATCCATCGCAGGCACCTGGATTAATTATTCACCGGTCTCACGCGAAGGGGCTACCCTGGAAAATGGAGACCTGGTGCATATCGGCCGGGTGGGATTCCGCTTCACCAACCGCCAGCCTGGACAGGTCCGTAAAGCAGTAATCACCCTGACTGGTCCGGAGCAAAAAAAGGAGCCATGATTCCAGTCTCCCAGGCTCATTTGCACGTTAGCGCAGCCACCCATCCTGGTCGCAAGGGGAAGAACAACGAAGACCGGTATGGGGTTTCAGCCTATGTCTTGAGCGAAGAACGACCAGTCCCGGCTCTGTTGGCGATTGTCGCCGACGGAATTGGGGGGCATCGCGCTGGAGAAATCGCTGCAGAGATGGCAATCGAGGGGATCAGCCGGTTTGTCGCCTCGACGACTGAGACTCAACCGGTGGAGATGCTCAAGCAGGCCTTTGAAACCGTGAGCCAGGCGATCTATGCTCGGGCTGTGAGTGACCCATCTTTGCAAGGCATGGGAACCACCTGCGCCTGCTGCTGGTTTCTCGATCAGCGCCTGTACCTGGCCAGCGTTGGCGACTCCCGCATTTACCTGGTGCGCGGCAAGAAAATCCACCAACTGACCACAGATCATACCTGGATTCAAGAAGCCATCGAGTTGGGGGCGATCACCCCTGACCAGGCCATCGGGCATCCCAATCTGCACGTGATCCGGCGCTTTCTTGGCTCACGCGACCTGCCGCAAACCGATACCCGCCTGCGGTTGGAGGCCAATGAGACTGCGCTTGAGGCGCAAGCCAACCAGGGGTTGAAGCTGGAACCAGGCGACCAGGTCTTGCTTTGCACTGACGGGTTGACCGACCTGGTTCAGGCTGAGGAAATTAGAAACCTGCTAGAAAGTTATCCGCGCCAGGAAGCATTGGGCAAACTAATCGAGCTGGCCAACCAGCGCGGAGGCCACGACAACATTACCCTGATACTGCTTGAAAAGCCGATTAAAGGCCCGCCTCGCAATTCGAACCGTAAAAGATTGGCCACAACTTTGATGGCAGTAGCCGTTTTAGCAGGGTTGTTCTTCTTGGGCGACTGGCTGCTCAAGCGGGATAACCAGCCACTGGTTCAGCCGGGAACACCCCAGTTTACACCATTTGAACGGGCCCAACCAACACTGCTTCCGGCCAATAAAAGCCTTGAGCCTTCACCCAAAGCGCTTAGAACTGGAACCGCCTTTCCCAGCTTTGTGGCCAGCCCGACAGCAACCGAAACGCACAGGCCGGGGCAAGAAACACCGCCCAGGCCAACCCGTTCGCTGGCCACACTGACCCCCTGGCCAACCAATACCCCCTAAAGTCTTCCTCGATTACGGCAAAATCGAGTAGTAAACCCGGTTGCCCTGCGCCAGGAAGATCAACCGGTCGGCTGAGCTGACCCAGGCCGCCGTGGCAGTTAGGTCGGGTAGTTGGGCAGGCAGAAAACGGCTCTGATAAGCCAGGTTGCGCAGGCTGTAGCGATCGATTGCCAGGCTCTCCGGCTCAACCAGGTACAGGGATGGATCAGGAGGCGGGCTCTTCTGGACCTGGGCGTAGCGCGGAATCTGCTGCAATGGGGTGCTTTCGCGCCCGGCGCGCATGTCAATATACGCCGCAGGGTCGCTACAGCGCGTTGGGGTGACATTTCCCAGGTTACCGGTGACACACAAGGTCATATGACCATCCGCCTGGAGCAGGTAAACATCTTCTTCGGTCGCCGCCAGGTCAACCACCTGATCCAAGGCAGGCGCCGGGTCGCTAAAATAGTAAACCGGCTCACCTTCAAAATCGGCATTGTAATAAACCCAGACCGCCTGCCCGACCGGATCGAGCAGGTAAAGATCTGTCTGGTTGAGCGTGAAAGCTTTTACATCGCCCAGGGCTCGGCCTGGTGGATCAGGTAGCCGCTTGGGCTGAGGCGGCTGACCAGGAGCACAGAAGAGCAGGGAGCCGCTGGCATCCATCGCAAGCACACCCTTGCCAAAGCCGGCTCCACCCGGCCAAGCGGCCAGGTCGATCAGAGGACCGACATTCGCTGGGCTGCCCGGGCCACATTGAAAATCTGAATCAACCTGGTAACCCTGGCTGGTGAAGACCGTCCGGATTACCTTCCCATTCTGAGCATCCAGCAAGTATAAATCGGCCTCAAACGTGACCATTTGTGAAATGCGGACGCTTTCCGGTAAACCACCCACAATCGCCGGCTGGTAATTGATCCGTTGAACCAGGTCGAGCACGTCCAGGCTGGCCAGGATCTGCTGGCGCAGGACCTGCGACTCAGCCAGTTGGCGATAAGAATCCGATGCATCCAGGTAGCTCAATGCGGCAGCCAACCCGGACCGCTGGGGCAGAGGTTCAACCTGGGCTTGGGCCTGGGCGTACGCTTCAACCGCCTGGGCGTAGGCTTTCTCAGACTGGGCCGCCAGGCCGCGCTGGAAATAAACCGCAGTCGCCATGGCAACCACTATCAGCGGAACCGCCAGGGCAAAAAACGCCATCACTGAGTTTGGAATGGATGCCAGGGTCTCCTGCGGGAGCAACCGTCCCAGCCAGGATTGCAAGCCTCGCCCAGCTTTTTGGAGCGGGCCAGGGCCGCTGCGGGCCTGTTTTTGAGCCCGGGCTGCCGGAGGTGCTACCGGTGGGCTGGCCACTGCGGGAGCTGGAATTGGCTCTCCCCGGCCGGCCGGGGAAACGGAAAGCGCTTCGGAAGCCAGCGGCAAACCTGCCTCCGGCAGGCTATCGAACTCGGGCAGCGGCTGGTACTCGTCCAGCAAGGCTTGCTCGCGAACAGAATCCTCGGCCTGATCGTCGCCAGGGTAGGCGGCAGCAAGCTGAGCCAGTGGCGCGGTCGCCAGCCGGTCTTCCTGAGCCACGGGGAGGTCAGCCCGACCTGATCGGCCAGCCAATACATTCACCCGACCAGGGCCCGGCTTAACTCGCAAAATGACCGCGTTCAGATCGGAATGCTGACCCAGCAGGCTCTGCTGTTGAGATTCTAGCTTCTGGCCATACAGGCTGGACAGAGAAGCCTCGCTCCAACTTATTGGCGGGTGAGCAGCTAGCAACAGGCTTTCGCCCGGCTGCAGGCTGGCGTGGAAATAGCGCAAAGAGGCAGCCTGGCTGAGGCCAAGGCCACGACCGGAAAGCGCCGGGTCATACAGTTCCTGGGTTCCACTGGCTGACAAGTACAGGGCAAAGACCGGTCCACACTGCGCCAGGTAAAATTGGCCCTCCCGCAACGCGGCCAGGCTGAGTAAACCAATTAGTTGCTGGCCGCTGCCTGAGCTCTGTAGATTGCGCCGGAGTAGCTCCTGGTTCAGTATCTCAGCCGCGATCCGTAGCGCTGCCGTGACCGAGCCATTTGTTTCATAATAGGTCTTAACCAGGTTATGGGTTAACGATTCATACAGGTCAAGCGGCAAAGTAGCATTACCAGTCAAGGCAAGGTAGACGATTAATTGGTCGGCTTCGCGGCTGCGCGCGGTCCGGCGCGGCTTATGCGGAGCGGCTAAGCCGGGCATTACCGGCTGGTCCTGCCCGGCCCGGCGGTATAACGGCAATAAATCGATATCGAATGAATTCGCCATAAATCGACCACCTGTTGTCTGAGACTACTTAACCCGATTATACTGGTAAAATGCAGGGGATAAAAAAATGCCTGTTGAAAGAAACGAACAATAAGATTGGCTTAGATTGACGATGCATCTCGATATACTTCGTACCCTGGACGAAATTAACGCCATATCACAAGAATGGAATGATCTGCTAAGTTGTTGCAGTGCAAGTCATGTACCATTTTTGCGATTTGAGTACCTGTCTACCTGGTGGAAAACCCTTGGCGGCGGCGAATGGCTGCACGGCGAGTTATTTGTGGTAACTGGCCGGGAAGCGGACGGGGAGCTGGTTGGAATCGCCCCGCTGTTTGTGACCGAGAACAAGGCTGGCGAGCAGGCGCTGATGTTAATCGGCAGCATCGAAATCTCCGATTACCTGGACCTGATCGTGCGCACCAAGAAACTGCCTGAATTCACCAGCCAGCTTCTTGATCTGCTGGACAGCACTCAGGCGCCTGGCTGGTCAGTGATCGACTTGTACAATCTGCCAGATTATTCTCCCACCCTACCAGCCTTAGAGGCGGCAGCGCAGCAGCGCGGTTGGTCTTACCAGCAATCCCCGCTGCAGAAATCCCCCTACATACCTTTGCCTGGCG
>CAZAGA010000220.1:0-6008 GCA_964484335.1 uncultured Anaerolineaceae bacterium | reverse complement strand
CCACCCCGGTCCGGTCGGCTTCCTGGACGGCCAGGTCGGCCGGCAGCAAGCCCAGGACGGGCAGGCCTGGGGTTTCTTGCTCCAGGAAGGCAGCTTCTTCGGGGTTGCGTACTTTATTACCCACCAACCACAGGCGGGTCAGCCCGATGTCATGGGCCAGCCCTTTGATCTGCTCGGCGGTTCCCAGGCTGCGGCGGGTTGGTTCAACAACCACCAGCATTGCATCGACAAAATCGACTGTTGCCCGGCCGAGGTGCTCAACCCCGGCGTACATATCCAACATTAAGATGTCATCCTTGCGAAAGAGCAGGTGGGTGAAGAGGGTTTTCAGCATGGCGCTTTCCGGGCAGATGCAACCCGAACCGCCCAGGTCCACGGAGCCCATCTCGAGCAGGCGCACGCCGCGATGGACGACGCTGAAGCGCTCCGGAATATCATCGACGCGCGGATTCAGGGTGAAAAAGCCGCCCAACTGGCCCGGCCGGGCGCCGGTGCGCTCCAGGATCAGCTCGTCCATTTCGGCGATCGGGTGCAGGCGGGCGCGCAACTCGGCCGGAAAACCAAGCGCTCCGGCCAGGCAGGGGGATGGATCGGCATCGGCCGCCAGTACCTGGCGCCCGCGGTCGGCGTAGACCTGCGCCAACAAGGCGGTCAGGGTGGTCTTGCCAACGCCACCTTTACCGGTGATTGCGATTTTCATATGGGGTTTAATTCCTCTCGATGCGCCGCCGGTTCAGCCATATGCCAACCAGGATGATGATCACGATTGCGCTGGCGACCAGGATCATCAGATCTAATTCAAAACGCGAAGTCGGTGCGGGCAGCGGGCGGGGGGTGGGGGTTGGATTCTGCGCCAGAATGGAAGCAAGGGTAAACAGGTAAAGTGTCATGGCAGTCCTGGCAAATGATGGGGTAAGCCTCTCAAGTAATCATATGCCAGAACCGGCCATGCGTCAAGCAATCTTAGCCTTTCAAAATGTGGGTCAAAATGGTTGCGCCGCTGCCACCGATATTTTGGGCCATGCCAATTCGAGCCCTGGCGACCTGGGCCTGGCCGGCTTCGCCGCGCAACTGCTGGACAACCTCGAGGACCTGGTATATGCCAGTTGCACCGACCGGGTGACCGCGCGCTTTCAGCCCACCACGGGTGGTAATCGGGATGCGCCCATCCAGCTTGATTTGGCCTTCCTGACCCAGGCGCGGACCCTGGCCGCGCTCGGCGAAGCCACAGGCTTCCAAGGAAAGCACCGACATAATCGAAAAAGCGTCGTGCAGCTCAAACAGATCGATCTCGTTCGGGCTTACCCCGGCTTGGCTGTAGGCTGAGCGGGCGGATTCATAGGCTGCAGCGAGCCAGAGCGGATCTTTGCGATCGTGTACCGCCAGCGTATCCGTAGCCGAGGTCGAAGCGGCGATCCGCACCAGGGGTCGCCCACCGCCCAGCCGGAGCAACCGCTCGACTGGGACGATCACCAGCGCGGCGGCGCCATCGCCGGTTGGCGAGGCATCGAGCAGGTTGATCGGCGAGGCGATCATCCGGGCGCGCTCGTAATCCTTCAGGGTAATGGTTTCGTGTAGCCGAGCGAAGGGGTTGGACAGCGCGTTCTGATGGGCATTGATCGAGAAGGGCGCGAAATCGGTATGGGCCCAGCCGTAGGTATGCAGGTAGCGCTTCATCACCAGGGCGTTCAAGGCAACGAAAGAAACGCCCATCGCGCCTTCGTAATCTGCGTCGGCCGCGGTGGCCAGGGCGGCAGTCGTATCCCCGCCTTTGGTTTCGGACATTTTTTCCACGCCCAGGGCGATGGCAGAATCTAGCTCACCCGAGCCGACCGCCATAATGGCCATACGCAGGGCGGCGGCTCCGGAACCGCAGGCGGCCTCGACTTTGAAGGCTTCGGTGTTGCGCAGGCCGACCCAATCGGTTACCAACGCGCCCAGGCTTTCCTGTCGACTGAGCATGCCCGAGAGCATGTTGCCGACAAACACGCCATCCACCTGCTCCAAGCCGGCATCCTCCAGGGCGGCAAAGACCGCTTCGCCGGCGATTTCGCGCAGCGACTTATCCCATTGCTCCTCAACCGGGGTTTGTCCAATTCCAATAATGGCTAATTCACGCATCGCTCTTTCTCTCCAAATCAGGTTTCACAATTTTATTTTCTTCGAAGCTCCTGTCAGAAGCTATCAAATTGCCACCTGGGCGGCTGCCATTCGAATTCAGGGTCAGGAGGGTGATCTCAGCCGGGCAGCGATAGCGGATTTCGATCTCAGCCGTGCCCAGGCCGCGATTGGTGTAGACTTGCATCCCGTCCACCTGGTTGAGCCCGAGCGGGTATTTCCGCCCATAGCGCGGCAAGACTAACGGGCCGAGGCGGGGGAAGTGAACCTGGCCGCCGTGTGAATGGCCGGAGAGCTGCAGGTCGAAGCGTTGGCTGGCAGCGGCCTGGTCTGCGAAATCAGGTTCGTGGGCTAGCAGGATCGCTGCGCCATCTTCAGGAAGATGGCGCAATACCGCCGGCAAGTCATCCAGGCGTTCCATGATGTCATCCACGCCGGACAGGTGCAGGCTGGCTGGCCCGCGCCGGATGGCGATGCTGGTATTGCGCAACTCGCGCACCCCGGCTTGCTCCAGAATCCGGCGCACCACGCGAGGATTGGACCAATGATCGTGGTTTCCCAGCACGGCAAAGCGCCCATCCGGGGCCTCGAGCGAGCTGAGTAAAGCAACCAGGTCAGGGCCAAATTCTTCCGGCTTGTAGGTGACGAAATCGCCGGTTAGGACTACCAGGTCGGGCTGGAGCTGATTGACTTGCTCGAAAGCCTGCTCCAGGCGAGCCCGGTCGGCCCAGGTGCCAATGTGCAGGTCGCTGAGTTGGGCGATCTTATACCCATCAAAAGCCGGGTCGAGGCGCGCCAGGGTCAAAGGTAGGCGGGTGACTTCGAACCAACTCTGCCCTTGCGCCGGGGTGGTCAGCTTGCGCCCAGCGGCCAGCAGCAGCTTACCCAGCGGGGAGACCAGCAGCAGCTTTAACAACAAGAAAGCCAGGCGGAGTGGCCGGTCTGGCTTCCGTGCGTCCCAGGTCATCGGGCTTTACCAGGCGTAGGCTTCAGGTGCCTGGCCACCGGGTCCGGGCCAGAGCTCATCCAGGCGGTCCAGGGTCTCCTGGGAAAGCTGAATTTTCAGGGCGCGCAGGCTACCGTCAAGCTGTTCGAGGGTACGCGGTCCAATGATTGGCGAGGTGACCACCGGGTTGTGCAGCATCCAGGCCAGGGCGACATCGGCAGGTTTTTCACCCAACGTCTCGCACAGCGCCTCGTACGCTTCCAGGCTGGCGCGGTGCTGTTGGATGAGCTTCTGGATGCGTTCCGAGGCGCGCCGGCCGCCGGCTTCCTTGCTCAGCACGCCGCCTAGCAAGCCGCCTGCCAGCGGGCTGTAAGGGATCAGCCCCAGGCCGTAGTCGCGACAGGCCGGGATGACTTCCAATTCGATCATCCGGGCATTCAGATTGTACAGGCTTTGCTCCGAGACCAGGCCGAGGAAATTTCGCTTTTGTGCTGCGGCCTGGGCCTGGGCGATGTGATAGCCGGCAAAATTGCTGCTGCCGACGTAAAGCACCTTGCCTTGCTGAACGAGCACTTCCATTGCTTGCCAGATTTCCTCCCAAGGGGTCTCCCGGTCGATGTGGTGCATCTGGTACAGGTCGATGTGATCGGTCTGCAGGCGGCGCAGGCTGCCTTCGCAAGCGCGGCGAATTTGGAAAGCGGACAGGCGGCGGTCGTTGGCGCCCTCGCCCATCTTGCCGAATACCTTGGTGGCCAGTACCACCCGCTCGCGCCGCCCACTGCCCTGGGCGAACCAGCGGCCGAGGATCTGCTCGGTGACGCCCTCGCCGATCTTCCAGCCGTACACATTGGCGGTGTCAAAGAAGTCAATCCCGAGCTCGAGCGCCCGGTCCATAATCGTGAAGCTGTCTGCTTCGCTGGTTTGCGGGCCGAAATTCATCGTGCCCAAGCACAGGCGGCTGACTTTCAAACCCGTTCTTCCTAAACTGCGATATTCCATGTTACACTCCCTATCTATAGGATGGTGGCGATGCCCTTCAAAATTACTACCTGGAATGTCAACGGCTTACGCGCCGTATTAAACAAAGGCGCTCTGGCGCCAGTGCTGGACACCCAACCCGATGTCCTGATGTTGCAGGAGATCAAGGCCCGCCCGGACCAGATCCTCCCCGCGCTTCAGCCGATCTGGCCCAGAGCTGCCGAACATTGGCACCCGGCCGAGCGGCCTGGCTACAGCGGTGTGGCGACTTTCCTGCAGTCCAGCCCACGAGAGGTGCGCACCGGCCTGGGCCTTCCAAATTTTGACTGCGAAGGCCGGGCGATCCTGGCCCACTTTCCCGATTTCACCCTGGTCAACGCCTATTTTCCGAGTGGCCAACGGGACGCTGGGCGGGTTAATTATAAACTCGAATTTTATGCTGCGCTGCTGGAAATTTGCGACCGCCTGCACGCGGCTGGCGAACAGCTGATCATCGGCGGCGACTTCAATACTGCTCACCGGGAGATCGACTTATTCTATCCTAAACAGAACCAGAAGACTTCCGGCTTTCTACCGGAAGAGCGGGCCTGGGTCGATCGCTACCTTGCGCATGGCTTTGTGGATGCCTTCCGGGCGCTTTATCCGGAGCGGGTGCAATTTACCTGGTGGAGCAGCATTCTCAACGCCCGGGCTCGCGGCATCGGCTGGCGCTTGGATTTCTTCCTGGTCTCAGAGAGTCTGCTGCCGCGCGTGGTGGATGTGGTGATCCATGATCAGATCTATGGCTCGGATCACTGTCCGGTCAGCCTGATCGTCAATTGATCCATTCCTGATTATTGGCAAACTTCTGGTCAGGAGTGAATCCTGTCGGACAATGCGGCAGGATCCGTGACCGGCGCGAGACAGACGAAATCCCGGCAGACATAGGCCGTTGGCCTGCCGCCAACCAGCGCTCGTTCCTTGAGCAGAGCTGGCGAACCGGATGGAGGTGGATCCGCCGCGCGCGCAACCACCTGGCGCGGCCGGTAACTTTTCCAGACGACTTTCCAAAATTCCAGGCTGGCCGGATCGGCCAGCTCTCCTAGCAAGGCAATTTCCTGGACCGGACCGGTATTAAAATCGGCTGCTTGTAGCCATTGAGCAAAGGCAGTCGGGTGACGCAGCAGGGCTGGCTGCAGCCCGGCAAGCATCGTTTCAACTTGCGCCTGCCATTCCGATTTACCTTCGAAAGCCGCCAATTGGAGCAAGGCGCAGGCTGCCAGGCTGTTCCCGCACGGGGTGGCGTTATCCTGAATGTCCTTCGGCCGGAAGAGCAGTGCTTCGGCGTCGTCGCGGGTATCGAAAAAACCGCCCCTGGGATCGCGGTAATGGGCTTTCATTTCATTCGCCAGCCAGAGCGCCCGTCTGTACCACTCCGGATTGCTATCGCTCTGGTAGAGCGCCAGCAGCCCGAGGATCAGCGCAGCATGATCCTCCAGGTAGGCGCTGTGGCGGGCCTGCCCGGCGCGCCAGGCACGCAGCAGGCGACCTTGCACAACCAGCTGTTCGAGTAGAAAACGGGCGTTGGCCTGGGCGATCGCCAGGTAATCGGGACGAGCCAGGTAGCGCGCCGCTTCGGCAAAGGCGATCAGCGCCAGGGCGTTCCAGGCAGTCAGGACCTTATCATCCGTCGCAGGGCGAATCCGCTCCGCACGGACCTCCAACAAGCGTTGGTGGATAACTTTCAAGCGCTCGGGCAGGCGCTCAGGCGCCAGTCCAGTGGCTGCAGCCAGCCGCTCGTCGTCCAACAGCCGCTGCAGGACAAATTTTCCTTCAAAGTTAACCGGTCCATCCAGGCCATAAGCCAGGTTGGTGAAATTGAAATCGTCAGGCGGCAGGGCAGCCTGGATTTCCTGGTGCGACCACAGGTAAAACTTGCCTTCTTCGCCTTCCGAATCGGCGTCCAGGCTGGAATAGAAACCGCCGG
>CAZAGA010000219.1:4799-6040 GCA_964484335.1 uncultured Anaerolineaceae bacterium | reverse complement strand
GAAGCTAGAGAGCCTTTGGTAATCGTCGCCGTCTGTACGGTTTCAGCCTCTGCCGTACGACTGCTGGCCAGAGCTCGGTAGCCGATACCACCAGCGGCAAGCAGCACAACCAAAAGTACCCAAATCCATATTTTTCTTTTTTTCACCACAAACCTCCTGGGGTTAATTTCTTTTTCAAGCCATTCCCGATTTTACAAATTCAAACTGTGAGAATACCAAGAGCAAGCTGTTAAAACCCTGAGAAGATAGCTAGCACATGTTTTTCACAGGGTTTTCTCAGCCAGCCCAGTTAAGATAGATTTATTGAAAGTTGCATTGTGGTAAGATCAAACCAGGAGTTATTTCGAGATGCCAAGCGTGCTGATCGTCGATGACGATCAAAAACTGCTCAAAATGCTGCAGCGCACCCTGACCTACGAGGGGCTGAAAGTTGAGACCGCTGTCAATGGCCAGGAGGCGCTGACCCAGGTCGACGCGCACCGACCTGACCTGGTTATCCTGGACTGGATGATGCCCCAGATGAATGGAATTGAGGTGCTCAGGCACTTGCGGGCGGATAACAACCAGACCTTCATCCTGATGCTGACTGCGCGGGATGCACTCGAAAACCGGGTCGAAGGGCTGGAAAGCGGGGCGGATGACTACCTGGTCAAGCCGTTCGCCCCGGCCGAGCTGGTGGCGCGTGTCCATGCCCTGCTGCGCCGGATCGATTCCCAACGGACTGAGAAACCTGCTACCTTCGGCGACCTGCACCTCGATCCGCTCACCCACGAAGCTCACCTGGGCGAAGCCCTGCTTGTCTTGACTCCAACCGAATTTGAGCTGCTCCACTACCTGATGCGCCATCCCCGCCAGGTGTTGGAGCGCGCCCAAATCTTGAATCAAGTTTGGGGCTATGATTTTGGCGGCGACGACAATGTCCTGGAAGTATATATCGGCTACCTGCGCAAGAAGCTTGAAGCAGGCGGACATCCGCGACTGATCCAAACGGTGCGCGGGATTGGCTACGTCCTGAGGACGGAATGATGTCAATCCGATTGCGGCTGACTGTGCTCTACAGTGCGATCCTGGCCCTGACGCTGGCCTTATTTGGCGTGCTGCTGTATACCATCCAGGCTCGTTATACCCTGGATACCCTAAAAAGCGAGCTGCAGCAGCGCAGCGACAACCTGGCCCGCTCGGTACTGTGGCGCTACCTGCACCCAGACGAGCCGCCCAGGGGCATGGAGCCGCCTCCGCCC
>CAZAGA010000219.1:0-4699 GCA_964484335.1 uncultured Anaerolineaceae bacterium | reverse complement strand
TTGCTGGCCTGCTGACCACCCTGGCCGCGTTTGGCATCGGTTGGTGGCTGGCTGGAACCACGCTGCGCCCAATTCACGCCATTACTCACACTGCCCAGGCAATCGGCGCCGAAAGCGATTTCTCTCGCCGGGTGGATTACCAGGGGCCGCCAGACGAAGTGGGCGAGCTTGCGCTTACATTTGATAGTATGTTATCTCGCCTGCAAGAAGCCTACCAGCAGATCAGCCAAACCTTGAAAATGCAGCGTAACTTTGTCGCCGATGTCTCACACGAGTTGCGCACCCCGCTGACCACCATCCGGGGCAATCTGGCTTTACTGCGCCGGGAACCGGCCCTGCCAGCGGAAGAACAGGCCGATGTCCTGGACGACCTGGTCAGTGAGAGCGACCGCCTGATCCGGTTGGTTAACGACCTGTTGGTCCTGGCGCGCGCCGACGCCGGGCAGAGCCTGGCGCTCGAAATTATCCCGCTTCAGGCTGTGATTGCCGAAGCTGTCCACCAGGCCGGGCAGTTGGATCCACAACGTGAAATCCGCCTCACGGCGCCTGAGCTTTCTGCTCTTGGCTACCGCGACGCGCTCAAACAGGTCCTTTTGATCGTGCTCGACAATGCTTTGAAATACACCCAGGGACCGCTGACCGTCAACGCCAGGCCCGAAGTGGAGGGCGTTGTGATTGAAATCCAGGATAGCGGTCCCGGCATCGACTCAGAAAGCCTGGCCCATATCTTCGACCGCTTTTACCGGGGCGAGGTCAAGCCCCCCATCCCTGGCTTTGGCCTGGGCCTGCCGATCGCAAAAGCGCTGGTGGAAGGCCAGCAAGGGCGGATCAACCTGAGCAGTGACCCGCAGGCCGGCAGCCTGGTCCAGATTTTCCTGAAAGCGGCTTAACTCGAGCTACCCCATTCGGCTGCGTTCTTGTGCGACAATCACCGGCTCCAGCTTTTTGAATAGCGGAGCGGGCGGCTGCATGAGCGTCCCTGGCGCCAGTTGGCTGGGCACCCAGCGACCGGAGCCCCGATCAGGATGGTAGCGCAGCACAGCGTGCTCGCCCAGGCTGTCTTGGGCCGTCTCAATCGCCTGTTCGCCAAACAGCGGCTCGAGGTAGCCAAGATAACTGTGCAGCCGCTCAGCGGTGAAGGGTAAAAACGGCGCCAGCAGCAGTTTGAGGTTATCCACCGCCCGTAAGGCAGTGTAGATCGTTGTGGATGCTGCAGCCTTGTCGCTCTTAATCTCGAACCAGGGCGCAGCCTTATCCAGGTATTTGTTCACTTCCGCCGCCAGGCGCATCGCCTCGCCCAGCGCTGCGCGCAGTTTGACCGCATTCAGGTAATCGCCCACGCTCTGAAAACCGGCTTCGACCGTGGACAGAATTTCCACATCCGCCGGGCGCAGCTCACCTGGGTCCGGGACCTTTCCATCCCAGTTGCGGTAGGCAAACGAGAGCACCCGATTGGCCAGGTTGCCCCAGGTCGCCACCAACTCATCGTTATTGCGGCGCAGAAAATCCTCCCAGTCCCAATCGGTATCCTTGGTCTCGGGCATATTGACCGTCAGGTAATAGCGCAGCGGATCGGGGTCATAACGGCTGAGGAAATCCAGACCCCAGACCGCCCAGTTGCGGCTGCCGGAGATTTTCTTGCCCTCCATATTCAAGAATTCATTCGCTGGGACGTCATATGGCAGGGTCAGGATCTTGCCTTCTTGCTCAAGAAAAAGCTGGGCGAAGGCCTCGCCCGCCCCGGCTAACTGCGCCGGCCAGATCACAGCGTGGAAGGGAATATTATCCTTACCAATAAAATAATAGGCCCGCGCCTCTGGATTGAACCACCACTCTTCCCAGGCTTCAGGCTGGCCGGAAAGCTGCGCCCATTCGACCGCTGCTGAAAGATAGCCTATCACCGCTTCGAACCAGACATACAGGCGCTTGCTCTCCCAGCCTTCGACCGGGACCGGAATGCCCCAATCCAGGTCGCGGGTGATCGCCCGGCCATGCAGGCTGTCGGCCAGGATCTGGCCAAGCGACTGGCGAATGACATTTGAGCGCCAGTAACCCTCGCGCTGGCGCAGGAAATCGACCACCACCGGCTGCAAGGCTCCCAGGTCGATAAAGAAATGCTCAGTCTCGCGCAGCTCGGGGGTCGAGCCATCGATTTTGGAGCGCGGCTGGATCAGCAGGGTGGCATCCAGCAGGCTGCCGCAGCCATCGCACTGGTCACCGCGGGCATTGGGGTAGCCGCACAGGTAGCAGGTGCCTTCAACATAGCGATCGGGCAGGAAGCGACCCTGGTTGGTGGAAAACCACTGCTGCTGGCGCTCGGTGTACAGGTACCCGTTCTTCTGCAGCGCCAGGAAGATCATTTGCGATACCTTGAAGTGGTTCTCGGTATGCGTGCTGGTGAAAAGGTCATAGGTCAAGCCGAGCTTCTCAAACAACTCAAGAAAACCGGCATGAAACTTCTGGTAAACCGCCACTGGCGTGGTCCCGTCGGCATCGGCGCGCACGGTTACCGGAGTGCCGTGGGCGTCCGAACCAGAGACCATGATCACCTGGTTGCCAGCCAGGCGTTGGAAACGAGCAAAGATATCCGCCGGCAGATAAGACCCGGTGATATTCCCAACATGAATTTGCGAGTTGGCATACGGCCAGGCTACCGCGACCAGAATATTTTTAGACATAACAAACCTCCACGAATGCAGTCTGACAAGAATACAAATGAAAAGGCTGCCCAGGTATGGACAGCCTTAAGATAACCCAGGGAGACTCAGTCCCACTGCAATACCGGCTGCCCAAATATCAGGCGCACATAACCATGGCCATAGGCGGTACCCACATGGCCGATGGAATCAGATGGACACCGGAAAACTGGCAGGCAGGATCATCATTACCCTTTCAATAAACTAGGCTAAGTTTAGTCCGCGATCTAGGATTTGTCAATAAATCTAGCCAGTGTACTCGCGCAGCAGGCGCGCCATGCAGGGTTGGCGCAGGTGGCGGAGGGCCTTGCCCTCAATCTGGCGTATCCGCTCGCGCGTCAGGCCAAACTTCTGGCCAACTTCTTCCAGTGTGTAAGGCCGGTCATGTCCCAGCCCAAAGCGCAGCCTCAGGATACGGGCTTCGCGCGGTGAGAGGGTCGACAAGACCTGGTCAACCCGCTCACGCAGCATGTTTTGATAGACCACCTGAGCCGGGCTGGGCGAGTTTTCATCCTCGACATACATTCCAAAATCAGAGTCGTCTTCATCCCCGACCGGCATTTCCAGCGAGACCGTCGGTTGGGCGACCTGTAGCATCCACTGGATTTTATCGCCACCCATATCCATTTGGGCAGAAAGCTCTTCCACGGTTGGCGAGCGCCCAAGCGATTGCTCAAGCTCCTGGGAAGCCTTGTAAAGGTGACGCAAACGATCTGCCATGTGAACCGGAACGCGGATGGTTCGGCTTTGGTCGGCGATGGCGCGGGTGATGCTCTGCCGGATCCACCAGGTAGCATACGTCGAGAAACGGAAGCCGCGCTGGTAATCGTATTTCTCGACCGCCCGGATCAAGCCCAGGTTGCCTTCCTGGATCAGATCCAAGAACGGCACGCCATGACCGATGTATTTGCGAGCAATGCTAACCACCAGGCGGGTGTTGGCCTTGATCAAGTAGTCCCGAGCCACGAATCCATCCTGGATTTGCGCTTCCAGGTCTTTTCGCCGGCTGGCGCCCAGGCGTCCATTAACCTTAATAAGCTCCACCCGGGCATGTTGAGCGCGCTCCATCCGCTTGGCCAGATCAAGCTCCTCCTCAACTGTCAGCAAAGGAACGCGCGACATCTCCTTCAGATAAAGGCTGACCGAATCGTCAATTGAGATGTAATCCAAGTCAGGAAATTCTTCCAGGTCTTCCGTATCACCGGCCAGGCCAGGTAGTTCTTCGTTAATCCCCTCGATAATCTCAATGCCGCTCATTCGCAGCATCTCAGCAATCAGCGCCAATCTCTCCGTGCCAATTGAGTTAGCGCCATCCACCTCCAACAGGTCATCCGCTGTCAGATAACCTTGCGCCTCAGCCTTTTCCAGCAAAATTCCCAACACTTTTTTATTGATCGAGCTATGATCCGGAGCTGCCATGCAATGCCCTCCGCCAGCCAACAGGGAATTAAGATGAATTCGAATTGTTATCTAAAAGCGTTTTCAAAATACCCAGGCGTGAATCAACCGGCTGCTGGTTGTGCTCGCATTCGGTTTTATTAAGATCGCAGCCGCACACCGGGCAAAGGCCTTTACAGTCTGCGGAGCATAAAGGACTGATCGGGATCGCCAGGAGCATCTCTTCCCGGACGAACTGCTCCAGTTCCAATTTGCCGTTTTCCGGAACCAATAACCCCGATTCGGTAACCGAGTCGCGGTTAAACGCATATAATTCAGTGAAATCAATTTCCAAGGGCTGCTGAAATCCATCCAGGCAGCGCACACACTCGGCCGAAATTTCAGCCCGCAGGCGAGCCTGAACGAGCAAGCCCTGCGGGGTGCGCGAGACCCGAATAATACCAGTGAGATTTTGCAGTTCGAGATCGGGAGATAAGTAAGCCGCGGGGATTTCGTAAGGAAAATCCCGAGAATAGCCTACGTTTTCATGTATGATAAAGCCGACATTTAGCCGGAAAAGATCGCGAGGATTTGACACCGGCACCTGTTTCCTGGATAATGAATAA
>CAZAGA010000218.1:0-6043 GCA_964484335.1 uncultured Anaerolineaceae bacterium | reverse complement strand
TTGATGCTTACGAAGTGGCCAAGCAGACCGGTATGGGTGGGCGCATCAACACGATTATGCAAACCTGTTTCTTCGCCATCAGTGGGGTTTTGCCACGCGAGCAGGCTATTGCTGAAATTAAGCATGCGATCGAAAAGACCTATAGCAAGCGCGGCGAGGCAGTCGTCCGGGCGAACTTTGAAGCAGTCGACAAGACTCTGGAAAACCTGCACGAGGTGAAGGTGCCCGCTCAGACCACCAGCAAGCTCACCCGCCGGCTGCCAGTTCCGGCGGAAGCGCCAGAATTTGTTCGCGAGGTCCTGGCGAAGATGGTCACCATGGACGGCGATAACCTACCGGTCAGCGTAATGCCCGTGGATGGCTCCTTCCCCACCGGTACTACCAAGTACGAGAAACGCAACATTTCTCTGGAAATTCCTTTCTGGGAACCGGATCTATGCATCCAATGCGGCAAGTGCTCTTTCGTCTGTCCGCATGCAGTGATCCGCGAGAAGGTGTACGATGCGGATCTATTGGCAATTGCCCCGGAGGGCTGGGTCGGCGTGGACGCCCGTTGGAAAGAATTCCCGAATATGAAATACACCCTGGCTGTGGCGCCTGAAGACTGCACTGGCTGTGGCCTGTGCGTAGAGGTCTGCCCGGCCAAAGACAAGAGCCAGGTTGGTCGGAAGGCGATTAACATGGTTGATCAACCGCCGATCCGAGAGCGTGAGGTTGCCAAGTGGGATTACTTCCTGAGCATTCCAGAAATTGACCGGACAACCTTCAGCCTGCGAACGGTGAAGAACTCACAGTTGCTGGAACCGTTGTTTGAGTTCTCTGGTGCTTGCGCTGGCTGTGGTGAGACACCTTACATTAAGCTCCTGACGCAACTATTTGGCGACCGGATCGTGGTGGCCAATGCTACAGGCTGTTCATCTATCTACGGCGGTAATCTACCTACCACCCCGTGGGCAAAGAATCAAGACGGACGCGGCCCGGCCTGGTCGAACTCCCTGTTCGAAGACAATGCCGAGTTCGGCCTGGGCATGCGCCTGACCCTGGACAAGCAAGGTGAATATGCGCGTGAACTCGTTGGCCAGCTAAGCGACGTGATCGGCGAACAACTGGCTTCCGAGCTGTTGAATGGAGATCAGAAAGATGAGGCTGGCTTGCGCGCTCAACGCGAGCGGATTGTGGAGCTAAAAAAGCGTCTGCAAGGCTCGAATGATCTTAAAGCACGCGACCTGCTAAGCATTGCAGACGTCCTGGCACGCAAGAGCGTGTGGATCATTGGTGGAGACGGCTGGGCTTACGATATCGGCTATGGTGGGCTGGATCACGTCCTGGCCACCGGGCGCAATGTCAATATTCTTGTGCTTGACACCGAAGTATATTCGAATACCGGTGGGCAGGCTTCCAAATCCACACCACGTGCGGCGGTCGCAAAATTTGCTGCTGCTGGCAAGGAGATGCCAAAGAAAGACCTGGGTATGATCGCCATGGCATATGGCTATGTTTACGTGGCTCGAGTGGCGATGGGCGCCAGTGACCAACAAACGCTCAACGCCTTAATGGAAGCCGACGCTTATGATGGCCCATCGTTGATCATCGCCTATAGCCACTGTATTGCCCACGGCTACGATCTCAAGATGGGATTAGAACAACAGAAACTAGCCGTGGCTTCCGGCCATTGGCCACTCTACCGGTACAATCCAGCCTTGATCCCACAGGGTCAAAACCCGCTCTCGATTGACTCCAAGGAACCGACGGTACCACTCAGCAAATATGCCTACAATGAGTCCCGCTATCGCATGCTGCTGCAAACAGACGAAAACCGAGCTGAGAAACTGATGAAGATGGCTCAGAAGGATGTTAAGGGCCGCTGGGATCTCTACCGGCAGATGGCTGCCATGCATTATGATGGCGAGCTTCCCACTGAGGGCGAATAAGAATCTTGAACCAATGGCGAACCAAGAGGAATGATAAAATGACTGATCTCACGACTACCTACCTGGGCCTGTCCCTGAAGAATCCTTTTGTTGCTTCTTCTTCACCCCTGACGGAGAAACCGGATGTGGTGAAGCAGATGGAAGACGCCGGCGCAGCAGCAGTTATCCTGCCATCCCTGTTCGAAGAACAGGTTGCGAATGAGAGCTGGAAGCTGCACCATGACTTGACCCGCGGTGCGGAATCGTACTACGAGGCGTTGAGCTACCTGCCTGACACCGGGCGTTACAGCATCGGCACCGATAAGTACCTGGAAAAACTGACCCAAATCAAACGCTCAGTCCAGATTCCAGTCTTTGCCAGCCTGAACGGGGTGACGACCGGTGGGTGGATCGATTTTGCAAAGAAATGCCAGGAAGCAGGTGCAGATGCAATCGAACTCAACCTGTATGACATCGTCACCGACCCTGACACGACCAGTGCCGAGCTAGAGAACACACATGTTGCCTTGGTGAAAGAAATCCGGGCCCAGATCCAGATTCCACTCACTGTCAAAATCGGACCGTATTACACTGCGCTGCCCAACTTCGCCCGGAGGCTAGCTGATGTCGGCGCAAACGGCCTGGTGCTGTTCAACCGCTTTTACCAACCAGACCTGGACCTGGAAGAATTGAAGGTGGTTCCCAATCTGGTGCTGAGCGACTCACGTGAGTTGCGCCTACCACTGCGCTGGATTGCTATCCTGTATGGCCGGATACCGGTTGATTTCGGCTTGACTGGCGGTGTGCATACTGCTTCGGATTTGCTCAAGGCGATGATGAGCGGCGCAAGCGCCACGATGGTAACCTCTGAGCTACTCATGCATGGCGTCAACAGGATTGCTGAAATCTTGGCCGATGTCCGGACCTGGATGGAAGAGCACGAGTATGATTCCATCTTTCAGATGAAGGGCAGTATGAGTCAGAAGGCAGTCGGCGATCCAACCACATTTGAACGCGCCAACTACATGCGAGTACTCAGCTCCTACTAAGACCCATTCTCCAGAAAAACGTGCTGTCCAAAATGTTTCATTGGACAGCACGTTTTTTTATCCAGGAGGGAAAGAGACAGAGATAAAATTCGGGATGTGTTATGATTCAATAAGAATATGTCCCCCTTCCCTGGTGAGAACGTCCAACCATCCGATCAGGCGTCAGGTATACCGCCCAGGAAGACCACAGCCTGGCGGTTGTTTCTGGCAGCCGCAATCCCTTGGATATTCACCTTGGGCGGACTGTTAGCCATTCCTGGTAATCCCAAAAACCAACTAATATTCGGCCTCTCGACCAGTCGGTTATTACTTCTCGGCGTAGCGATGATGTTATTGGTGACTCCGATTGCGCTGGCCTGGATCGCGTATCGAAGGCCAGACCGCTTTCCTGTGGAGCAGGCCATCTCTCAGCCTTTCCCGTTTTTCCTGGTTGAAACAATTTTTGGCACTACAGCAATCGCCCTATGGGCCGGTGTATTTTATTATCTGAACTATACCCACCCAATTCGGGTGGTCGAACGCTATTCTGCTTACTTCGAACGGATTTCGCCTTTCCTGCTTGGGTTGTTTTTTGAGTGTCTCACCCTGTTTATGGGTCTGCTGATCCTGCGGCGTGGGCTGAACTGGGGGCCTCTAGCCAAGGAAAAGCGCCTGTGGCATAACAGCGCCTGGATTTTCCTCACTATCCTGGCGCTGCTACTGATTATGAAAACCACCGGTGTTGGGTTGGAGCCTGATGTAGCAGGTTGGGGCAGCCCGGGAGTACCCTTATTGTTTTACCAGGTATTACTAGCCTGGCTGGCCGGATTGCTGCTCCTCTTAATATTCCAAATTGACAGGCCTGGCTTTCGCATACAGCAATCCGCAGCAATCAATGGATTGATTTGCCTAGCGCTCTGGTCAGCCGCTGTCTTTTCCTGGACAAAACAAGATGTCCAGAGAAGTTACTTTTCACCCTCACCAGTCCCACCGAATGAAGAAGTCTATCCATATTCTGATGCCGGATATTATGACTACAACGCCCAGAGTGTGCTCCTTGGCTATGGGTTTATGAATGGCCAGGTCGTGCCCCGACCGCTGTACATACTGATGCTGGCTGGTTTTCACGCAATCGGGGGACAGGGCTACGAACAGACAATCTTTATCCAAACTTTGGTACTGGCGTTATTACCAGTTCTGCTCTACCTACTTGGAAAATCACTCCACAGCCCAGGGTTGGGCTTAGCGCTGGGGATTCTGGCCATCGTTCGAGAAGTTAACTCAATCGTAGCCACACCCTGGGTGGAAGTTTCGCACTCAAAGCTATATATGGCCGATCTGCCAACCACGTTGGCCATCATTGCCCTGGCCTTGCTGACAGTTAACTGGCTCAAAGATCGGCAGGCTTCCTGGAGCAGGGCATTGTTTGTTGGAGGAGAGCTAGGGGTAGCTGCCCTACTGCGCACCCAGGCATTATTGTTACTGCCGGCCATTTTATTCGCCGCAGCCTGGGCGTACTGGAAGAACTGGAAACGGTTGTTAAATGGCAGTTTGGCCATCCTTCTGGGCTTGGGATTGGTGCTTTCGCCCTGGCTGGTGCGCAACTGGCAGAAGACCGGACGGCTGGTTTTCGATGATCCAGCCACCCAAAACGCACTGGTGGCCCAGCGCTACAGCATCGAGAAACAAGCCATGGTCCAGCGTCTGCCAGACGAGAGCGAAGAAGCTTATGCCCAACGCCTGTCTGATAGTATTCGCCAATTCTTGCTTACCAATCCCGGTGCAGTTTTACAGTTCGTTAGCAGTCATTTTATTAACAACTTGGTTTCAACAGCATTGGTGTTGCCAACCCAATTTCGGGTGGGTGAAAGTTGTAATACTGCGCGTGTATGCGATCCATTCTGGATCTCATTAATCGGAAACATGACGCCAGGCAGCCAGATCTTGTTGGCAATCAATCTACTAGTGGCAGCTTTTGGATTGGCTGCAAGCTGGCGAAGATGGAAGACAACTGGCTTGATCCCGCTGCTGTTTTTACTGGCCTACAGCCTGAGTAATGCGCTCGCCCGAAACTCCGCCAGACGTTACATTCTTCCGGTCGATTGGGTGGGGTATTTCTACCTTTTGTTCGGAGCTTTGGAAATCATCGGATGGACAGCCATTTTATTGGGTGGAAGGTTAGAGCATCCGAACAGCGGGATGTCACCACAGCCAGGAAAACTTGCTTTTTCCACTCGCAGGAGCAGGTGGATCGGGATCGCCCTTCCAGCCATTTGCCTGCTGGCCATTGGCCTTTCGCTGCCGCTGGCCGAAATCCTTGCTCGCCCGCAATTTCCACAGGCTTCTAAAGCCGATCTCGTGCAAAAATTGATTACCACCCCAAAGGCCGAAAGCCCGCCAATCAGCCAGGAGGTAATTAAAACTTTCGCCAGCCAAGAGCAAGTGGTTGCACTGCAAGGCAGGGCGTTTTACCCTCGCTTTTACCCCCCCCTGGAAGGCGAGCCCGGCAGCGGCTGGCCGGCTTATAAGCCTTACGAATATCGAGCGACCTCGAAGCTGGGATTTATTTTAGTTGGCCCGGCTGGCGCAACACAGGTCAACCTAGCAGTAGACGAAGCTCCCAAACAGTTTCCAAATGCAAGCGACGTATTAATTTTAGGTTGCCAGGAAAAGGGCTACGTGGATGTTTTGTTGGTGAAATTTTTAGTCAACGACCAGTCCGTGATTCGCTCAAAGATCAACTCGTTCGCCTGCCCGCTTCGCTAGGAATTCGAATGTAAAATAAAACTGGCTGCCCAGGCAAGGCCTTAGACAGCCAGTATTTATTCTTTAAAGTCAAGTCAAATAAAGCCGGAGGAGCAGAACCGGAAATAAGACCTGGGCTTGTTTAAGCCAGTTTACATTTCAAATTCAGGTTCTTCGGCGTGCTTACGATGCCGGTAAACAATCCGGCCACGCGTCAGGTCATAGGGAGACATCTCAACCCGCACACGATCGCCGAGCAGGATGCGAATGTAATACTTGCGCATCTTACCGGATAGATAAGCCAAAACTTCATGGCCATTATCCAGGCGAACTTTAAACTGTGTACCAGGCAGAGCTTCT
>CAZAGA010000217.1:0-6058 GCA_964484335.1 uncultured Anaerolineaceae bacterium | reverse complement strand
CAAATCCGAGGACATGCTGGCTGCCGGTGTTAATCACCTGCATCTCCTGTCCAGAAAAGGCCGGATTGGTGATTCGCATATCGATGAGGCGCTTAATCGCCTGGTAGATCTTGCCCTCCAACGTCCCAGGATCATTGCGCTTGGCATAACGCTCCCAATTAGCAGCCGGGCGATGCACCCAACGGCTGTCGCCAGCCTTTGCCGAGTCGGCGCGGTAGGAATAATCGTTCAAGGTACCAATTTCATCTCCCAGGTAAATCAGCGGTAAACCACCGACGGTTAAGATCACCGCATGGATGAGCAGAATCCGGCGCACAGCCAGTTCGACTTCGAGTGTAGTCTCTTCCAGGCTCGCTTTTTCGAGGCCAGCCAGCGAGGCGCACATACCCGAGATTCGGGCATCGCCAGTTTTCGGGTTTTCCTGGAAAGGCAGACCACGCGCAAAACTTCCTAGATGACGCCCGGTATAAAAAGCATTCAAAAAACGGCGGTGATCATAACCATTAACGCCCAGCCGGGCGGCGTCTTCATCGGAAAAAGTCCAACCGATATCATCATGGCAGCGGACATAATTGACCCAGGCGCTGCCAGCCGGTAGCTTGAAACGCTCGCGCAAAGCCTGGTCAAGCAGGCTGACCCTGCGAGTAGCCAGGGCTTCCCACAACAAAGCCATCAGCAGTGGGTTATAGGAAAGCTGGCATTCTTCTGGCTTGATATATTTAACCACATCATCGGGATGGACGATTGCTTCCGATTTAAAAAGCAAGGCTGGGGCAGCAATCCGGGCTGCAGCATTGAAAGCCTGAATGAGCAGGTGTGTCTCAGGCAGATTTTCACAGCCGGTTCCGAGTTGTTTCCAAATGAAGGCAACCGCATCCAGGCGTAACACTTCCACACCTTGGTTGGCGAGGAAAAGCATTTCTTCAGCCATCCGGTTGAAAACCACCGGGTTGGCATAATTCAAGTCCCATTGGTAAGAATGGAAAGTCGTCCAGACCCACTGGCGCAACGATGGCCAAAAAGTGAACGCACCAGGATGCTCGTCAGGAAATATTTCGCGCAGGTTTTTCTCATAACGGTCTGGCATCTGGCGATCGGGGAAGATCCGGTAATACTCAAGGTATTCCGGGTCTCCAGCTTTGGCTTTTATTGCCCACTCGTGCTCATCGGAGGTGTGATTGAAGACCAGGTCCACCACCAGGCTGATCCCCTCCTGGCGAAGCTCAGCTGCCAGGCCAGATAATTGTTCCATCGTACCGAGGGCTGGATTGACTTCCCGGTAGCTGCTGACCGCATATCCTCCATCATTCTCGCCCTGGGGAACACGGAACAAAGGCATCAGGTGGAGATAAGTCAGGCCAAGTTCCTTAAAATAGGGTATTTTTTGGCGAATGCCGTCCAGGTTGCCAGCAAACAGGTCAACATACACCACACCGCCGAGCATACGATTGGACTGGAACCAGTCGGGCTCCGCCTCACGGCGATCATCCAGCGCCATCAGATCCGAAGGGCGCGCCAGCCAGGATTTCGCCAGGGTGAGAAGTAAATCTTCCAGGTGATAATAGAAATCGTAGGCACCCGAATAGAGCTGGAAATACAAGCGGAACAAGCGCGGGAAATTGTCCTGCAGGCGGCGGGAGAAAGCCTTCCAGTGTTGCGGTCGGGTTTCGATTTCAAACGCCAGGCGCTCCTCCAGGCGCTGCTGCATGCGCGCCAGGCTGATTTCAGTTTGCCGGTGGGTCGGTTCGGGCTGCATTTTTTCGAGGTTCATCGCGGTTGTTTACTAAACAAATCAGGATTTAGTTGCCAGGAAAGCATTTTCTGCCAGGGCAATCGCCCCCAAGACCCCGGCTCGATTGGTCAGGGCGGGAGGAACAATGTAAGCACCGATCTGCTCCAGTAGGGTTGGCGATTGGACATAGCCGTTGAGCAGCGCTAGAGTTTTCGCTCTTACCAGCGGAAATACTTGCGGTTGAGACATCACACCACCGCCGAGGATAATCCGCTGGGGTGACAAGCAGGTAATCAGATTAACGAGGCCAAGCGCAAGGTATTCTGCTTCAAGATCCCAAGCCGGGTGATCTTCAGGTAGAGTCTTCGCCGGCTGGCCCCAGCGGCGCTCGATGGCCGGGCCGCAAGCTAAGCCTTCGAAACAATCGCCATGGTACGGGCAGGTGCCAGGATACGGGTCGCGCACCCAATCATGGCGAATGAGCATGTGACCTATCTCGGGGTGAATTAATCCATGCATCAAGCGACCATTAACCAACCCACCGCCGCCTATTCCAGTGCCGATTGTCAGGTATAGAAAAGTATCCAGGCCTTGAGCGGCACCCCAGCGCCATTCCCCAAGGGCAGCGCCGTTGACATCGGTATCGAACAAAATCGGAACATTGAAGTGCGCCTGGATCGCACTGACAAAGTCAAAACTCGCCCAACCCGGCTTAGGAGTCGTGGTAATTTGTCCGTAAGCAGGGGATGATGGATTAGGATCCAGCGGGCCGAAGGAGGCAATCCCAATCGCTGCGGGCGGTCCCAGGCGATCCTGTTGATGGTGCAAGTATTCCAGGGTACGTTGGATGGTTTCTTCTGGTCGGGTAGTGGGAAATGATTCAGGCGTGCTCAGATCGCTTGGGTCGTTACCCACAGCACAGACAAATTTGGTGCCTCCTGCTTCAATTCCGGCGAAATAATGAGTCATGGTATTACCCTTATCGGTGAAGTAGTTTTGCGGATAATTAATTCGGTTGGCATGATTTCACAGACCGGCTGAGTAGGCTGATTTTCTAATAAAGAGAGTAATAGTTCCACGCCCCGCCAGCCAGAGGAGAAAAGCTGTTGGCGGATGGTGGTCAAGCCCAGGTATTCAGCGACTTCAATATCATCATAACCAACCAGGGAAAGGTCTCCTGGAATACGCAAGCCCAATTCTCGGGCTGCCTGCAGGACGCCCATTGCCTGGGTATCGCTGGCAGCGAAGACGGCTGTCGGGCGCTCGGGCAGAGTCAACATACGCAAGGCAAGCAGGCAGGCTTCATGTCGGCCGTGCTCGCCTTGGGCATGATATTCAGGGCGAAATTCCAGGCCAGCGGAAGATAAAGCCTGGCGATAGCCTTCATAACGGAAGCGACTGGAGGTGAAGTTGAATGGGGTCTCCAGGAAATCGCTAATGTAACCAATTTGTTGGTGGCCTTGCTCGATCAAATGTTGCGTAGCCAACCGTCCACCAGCGATGTCGTCGACAATCACCCGGTTTAATAACGAAAGCGAGGGATGGTTGGCATCTACCAGGACAATGGGAATAGTGGTTTTAGCCAGGTAGGGAAGATCATCATCGAGAGGTGGGAGAGAGAGCAGAATCATCCCATCCACCCGATCGCCACGTGGAACCTCACGAATACAGGCATCCCGGCGTTGGGGTGTATCGACATTAAAGAGCGTGAGGTTATATTCGCTCTTCGAAAGGCGATTCTCAATCCCGCGCAGCCGCTCAATAATCGAAGGGCGGGTGAAGAATGGGGCGATTACGGCGATGTTCAATGTCCGGCCAGCCGAAAGCTTGCGAGCAGCCGGGTTGGGGACAAAGTTTAACTCGTCGATTGCGGCCAGAACCCGCTGGCGCGTGGCCTCGCTGACCCCAGGACTGGCATTCAAGACACGCGATACCGTGCCAAGCCCAACTCCAGCGAGCCTGGCGACATCCCGAATCGTAGCAATTTTCAACCCCACCGTATTCTCCTAAGGAGCGGGAACCAGCCAGAGATATTGATAAGGCATGAGCGATAGCTCAAGCCGCCCTGAAGGTTTTGAAGGCAAATGAGCCCGCGTAAAGAGATCCAGCCATGCCGGAGAGGCCAAGGCCAGACCTAGCTGTATCATCAGATTTTGCGTATCAGCGGTCAGGTTCTGAACTGCCAAGAGGCGTTGGTCACCGCGCCTGCGCCAATAAGCTGCCACACCGAGATTGGATTGTTCGGCCCAGGTAAAATCACCCCACCCGAGGACGGGCTGCGACTTGCGAATTTTGATCATCCGCTGCAGGAAATTCCAGAGCGAAGCTGGATCAGCTTGCTGGTCAACTACGTTAACCCTGGCAGGGGAATATTCAGGAGAGGAGATCAGCGGAGCGTAATAGTGCGACGGGTCAGCTTGTGAAAAACCAGCTCCTGGCGAGGAATTCCACTGCATCGGAGTGCGAACGCCGTTCCGGTCAAAAAGCTCGATGTTATCCCCCATGCCGATTTCATCGCCATAATAGATTATCGGCGAGCCGGTCAGGGTGAACAGGAGCGAGTTAGCCAACTCTATCTTGCGCCGGTCGTTATCCAGTAAAGGCGCCAGCCGCCGGCGAATTCCCAGATTCAGGCGCATGCGCGGCTCTGGTGCGTATTCCTGCCACATCCATTGGCGCTCTTCTTCGGTCACCATTTCCAGGGTCAACTCATCATGATTGCGCAAGAAAGCGCACCACTGGCAATTTTCTGGGATCGGGGGAGTGCGGTTCAAGATCCATTCCAGGGGCGACCGGTCTCCCTTGCGCAGCGCCATAAAAACACGCGGCATGACTGGAAAATGAAAACCCATGTGGAACTCATCACCATCGCCGAAATATGGGCAAACATCTTCGGGCCATTGGTTAGCTTCGCAAAGCAAAATCCGCCCTGGGTAGGTTTCATCCATATAGCGGCGCAGTTTTTTCAGGTATTCATGGGTCTCGGGTAGGTTTTCGCAGTTGGTCCCCTCTCGCTCGAAAAGATAGGGGACGGCGTCAGCCCGAAAACCATCCAGTCCAAGATCAAGCCAAAACTTGACCACGTCAAGCATGGCCTGCTGGACGGCCGGGGAATCATAATTCAGGTCGGGTTGAGAAGCGTAAAAGCGATGCCAGTAATACTGGCCAGCCTGCGGATCATACGTCCAATTGGACGGCTCGGTATCCAGGAAAATGATCCGGGCTTCGCGGTACTTCTGATCGGTATCGCTCCAGACAAAATACTCCCGATAGGGCGAAGAGCGGCTGGAACGGGCTGCCTGGAACCAAGGATGTTGATCCGAAGTATGGTTGAGCACCAGATCCGCAATAACTCGCATGCCGCGTTGATGGGCAGCCCGGATCAAGTTTTTTAAATCTTCGACGGTGCCATAGGTTTCCAGGATGCCACAAAAGTCAGCAATATCATAGCCATCATCGCGTAGCGGAGAAGGGTAATACGGCTGAAGCCATAAACAATCGACTCCGAGCTGCTGCAGGTAATCAAGCTTGCCTACCAGCCCATTAAGATCACCATAGCCATCCGCGTTGCTGTCAGCGAAAGCGCGCACGTTGACTTCGTAGAAAATCGCGTTTTTAAACCATAAGGGATCTTCAATCATAGGAAGGTGTCTTTTTAGGGTAACGAAGAACGAATTCGAGCGCCACTCCGGTAATCAGACCAGCCATCGTGCCGGTCATCAACTGCCCAGGCAGCAAACTGATGCCGGTTGTCCAGCCGATCAGACTGATCATCGGCCACCAGGCAGCCCAAGTGTGTGAGCTGTGTACCACCGTCCATTGGGCCAAACCAACCGCCAGGCCAATCAGGATTCCTTCGATGATTTCCAGCCCGGCGGGTACGATCAGAAAGGATAACAAGCCTCCAGCAATCCATCCGATCGTACTCGCCAGGGCCCAGCGCCAGGCCTTATCTATGCGCTGGTATAGGATCACAGCCTGGAAGAACCCAACGGTTAAGCCAGCAGCCAGGATCGATAAGCCTGGAAAAAGGTCCGCAATCATCCAGCCGAAGGTAGTACCGATCAGCCAATAGAACAGGAAGGCCCAGTCAAAGCCATTCCTAGGGTTGGAAAATCGGCGCCTGCTCATCCGGCTGTAAGCAGGGAATTAGCCTTTAACCGATCCAGCCAACAGGCCGCGTACGAAGTAGCGTTGCAGACCAAAGAACACCGCCAGGGGCAGGATCATGGTCATGAAAGCGCCAGCGGTCAACAAATGCCAGTCCTGGCCGCGGTCGCCAACGATATTGGCCAGGCGCATGGTCACCACCGCGAGATTCGGGTC
>CAZAGA010000216.1:2613-6078 GCA_964484335.1 uncultured Anaerolineaceae bacterium | reverse complement strand
ATGATCCCCTGGGCAACACCCTGGCAGTCATTGTCTTGGTGGGTATGATTGCCATGCTAGCTGCAGCTTCCTGTCGCTTACGCGGGATTTCTGTAATGCCGTCAAATCCTTCCCAGACCTGGGTCATACCCATCCTGGTGCTGGCTGGTTTGGGGGTGGCTGGTTACCTGGCTTTTGTAGAAATTACACACGCCCAGGCAGTGTGTGGGCTTGTCGGGGATTGCAATACCGTCCAGCAAAGTGAATATGCCAGGTTGTTTGGTATTCTCCCGATCGGAGTTTTGGGAGTGATCGGTTATATATTGATTTTGGTTGCCTGGCTGATCGGACGTTCGAATAATCAACGCCAGTCAGCATACGCAACCTTGGCGCTTTTTGTGATGAGTGGCTTCAGCGTATTATTCTCGATCTACCTGACCTTTTTGGAACCCTTTGTAATTGGAGCAACTTGCGCCTTGTGCCTGGCATCGGCTATTTTAGTTACTTGGATATTCTGGTTAACCATTAATCCAGCCAAAGCCGCTTTGGCTAATTTGTCACGCGAGCGCAAAAATGTCTTTGAAAAACAAAAGGAAGATCACCAACCATAATTGCCAAGTAACTCAGTCAAGATCTCAATTACCTAGGAATTGAGCGTAAAAAAAACTGCGAAAAAATTGGAGAAAATATGGGAACCAAAGGTCGACAAATTGTAGGTATGGATATCGATGAGCTGCTAACCCTGCTCAACCAGGTCTTTGCAGATAAATGGCTGGCTTACTACCAGTATTGGCTTGGGGCGAAGATTGTCAAGGGCCCGATGAAAGATGCCGTGGCTTCTGAACTACTTATACATGCTACCGAAGAATTGTCTCATGCTGATATGTTGGCGTTGCGTATTATCCAGCTTGGTGGGACTCCCTTGATCGGTCCTGAGCAATGGCTTAACCACACTCACTGTGGATACGACGCGCCTGAAGATCCATTTGTGAAGAAAATCCTTGCCCAAAATATTAAAGGCGAGCAATGCGCGATTGAAGTGTAGCAGAACTTATTGCTCCTGGTGCGCGATAAAGACCCCGTGACATACAATATCTTCCTGACAATCCTCCAACAGGAAGTAGAGCATGGAGAGAATCTACAATCTTTGGATGAAGACCTGGATTCCTTGATGTTTGCAAAAGGATAGGGAAAGCGAATCCCATAAAAAACAGCGGTTAGCTTAATGCTACATACTATTAGATCAAACAGGTTATCCAGGCGATCTTCCTGGATAGCCCGTTTGATCAATTATTTCTTAAAAATCCAACTCCAAAGGACATGCTATAATACATTTCTTTGTTCAAACTTGACTGGATCTAAAGCCGAATGGCAGACATTCCTGCGTTAAAAAAAGCCCCCCTGCTGACTCCCTTGTTGTTGCTTTTCATGGTGGCGATGATCCTGGCCAACATGGGTGGTAGCATGTATGGCCCGCTTGAAGCACTCTATCTTAAGGAATTAGGCGCTGGGATCGGCCAAATCGGCTTGTTCTATACCCTCTCTCAGATCATCCCCCTCCTGCTCCAAATTCTAGGCGGTTGGGTATCGGATTCGCTCGGCCGGCTGCGTGCTATCGCCATTGGCAGTGTGATCGGCGTCTTTGTTTACATTCCTCTACTCCTGGCCAACCGTTGGGAATGGGTGCTAATTGCTTCGGCTCTCAGCGCGATGACGCGCTCCTTAGTGGGTCCGAGTTTTGATGCCTTCATCGCTGACCACTCGGCGCCGGAGAACCGCGCCCGCCTGTTTGGAATTACCCAGACGCTCTACAGCCTGGTCTCGGTTGTTGGACCGGTGTTGGGCGGCTATATGGTTGAAGCCTTTGGGTTCAAAGGGATGCTGCTGGCTGCGGCTTTGCTTTACCTGGCAGCCACTATGATCCGGATTGGAATGGCACGCGAAGCCTCGAAGAGCCAGTCGACTCCTTCCAACAAGCTTTCCTTTGCTGGCCTGAAGACGAACCTGGGTGCGATGTTTGGTCTGATCCTGGCCGGTGGTTTGTTCACCTGGATTATGATCACCGATGGGATCCGGGATATCTTCTTCAATATGTCTTTCAGCTTCATGTCTGTCTATATGCAGGATATTGCCAGCCTTTCGATCAGTCAGATTGGCATTATGAGCAGCATCTTTGGGGTTGCAATGATGGTGGTGATGATTCCGGCCGGCTGGCTGGCTGATAAAGCCGGAGAGCGGGTAAATATTGCCATCTCTTTCTTGTTTTTGGCATTCTCAATTGGTATGATAGCTACCGTACCGCCCCGCAGCCCAGTCTGGATTTATGGCCTGGGCTGGGTGATCGCCGGGATCGGAGTGGGACTGGCAACGCCGGCCTACCAGTCGCTGATCAGTAAAGCGGTCCCCAGCCGCCTGCGAGGCGTCGCTTTTGGGTTGTTCAGCACCAGTCTTGGCCTGGTTTCACTGCCTGCTCCGGTGATCGGTGGTTATCTTTGGGAGAACGTCAGCCCCCGCTTCCCGTTTATGCTGACGGCAGCCGTCTCATTGCTGGCTATTCTCCCGGTTTGGTTTAAATTTAAAGTTGATCCCAATCTCGATCCGGAAGACGCTCCGGTTGTCAACTAGATATCTCAATCGTGGGAAGACTTAGGACGCAGGAAATTCGCAGGCGGTTCTGAATAGGGTGATCACGTTCTCTGGAGGAACGTCTGCTTGCAGATGGTTCGATGGAGCCAGGATATAACCTCCCCCAGTTCCTAATTGCCTGATTCGGAGCTGGACTTCGGCAACCACATCTGCGGTAGAGCCGCGCATCGCCTGGGAGATGTCAATCCCACCAAGAAAAGTCACCCGATCACCAAAGCTGGCTTTAACGGCGGGAATATCCGTTGCTGGCAGCGGCTCGAGCGGGTGTAACACATCTACGCCCAGGTCGATGATATCGGGGATCAATTTGGTGATCGCCCCATCGCTGTGCAGCATTACCCTGGTTTCCGGATTGTGTTCTTTAACCGTCTGGATCAATCGCTGGAGGCAAGGTTTGATGTACTTCCGAAACATGGTCGGGGAAATCAGCGTGTTGGTATTCCCGGCGTAATCATCCCCAGGCAGCTCTACCATATCGAACCATTTTCCACTGGCTTGCATTGCCAGGCGCAGTAATCCTTCGATTGCCTCAGTGACCCGGTTGAGCAGGGCGGTTGCGAATTCGGGATTCAGCGCCAGGTCACGCAAGAAATTCTCGACTCCACGCAGATCACAGGCGGTTTGAAATGGTCCATGAGAAGCCACCATACGCATAACCACAAAATAACCTGTGTTTTCGCGTAAGAACCTGGCCCGTTCTGCTACCCCTTTTATCCAGCGTGGGTCCGTCAGGTCTGGCCAGCGGATGCGTTGTTCGATTTCTCGTAAGTCAATTGCATCTTTAAGAATCCCTTCCCCTGTGTAGTAGTAGGGTTTGGCTCGCTTCCAGACCTGGCCATA
>CAZAGA010000216.1:0-2513 GCA_964484335.1 uncultured Anaerolineaceae bacterium | reverse complement strand
TATGATTCTATCCCAATGTTAGGATGCGTACAAGATTGACGAACAATAAATGCTCAACTATAATTTTTCTGTCTGACAATTCAACGCATTTCCGAATGGGAGGGATCCATGCACAAAATTGCCATGTTGGGTGCGGGTTTGATTGGTCGGTTTTACACCATGAGTTTATTGGGCTATCGGGGGAAAGATGAGATCAGTATTGTTTGTTCCAGCACACCTGAAGAAGCTGTCCGGTTTGCCAAAGAATTTGGTATTCCCCGCGCTACATCCGACATTGCTGAAGCTATTCGCGATCCTGAAGTCGACACCGTGATCGTTGGGCTTCCCAACTACTTGCACAAAAAAGCCGTCTTCCTGGCTGCAGAAGCAGGGAAGGCGGTTTTATGTACCAAGCCGTTGGCGATGAATGGGCCTGAGGCATTGGAAATGTTGGAAGTGGTCGAGAAAGCCGGGGTTTTCCATGGTTATTTGGAGGATTTGGTTTATACCCCTAAGACGCGCAAAGCTATTCTCTCTGCCGAGAAGGGCGCATTAGGCAAGGTGCTCTGGGCGCGTTCGCGTGAGACCCATGGCGGGCCGCACAGTGATTGGTTCTGGACGAAGAATCTCTCCGGTGGTGGAGCGATCGTTGACATGGGCTGTCATTGTATCGAGATTGCCCGGAGTTTTATTGGAAAATCGAACCGGCCCTTAGAGGTCACCTGCTGGGCTGATACCCAGGTCCATCCAATTGATGCTGAAGATCATGCGGTGGGTTTGGTTCGCTATGACAATGGTGCGATCGGACAGTTTGAGGTCAGCTGGACCTTCAGGGGTGGTATGGATTTACGTGACGAAGTCTCCGGGACGGAGGGCACGATCTGGTTAAATCACTGGCTGCGGACCGGTTTTGAGATGTTCACGGGTGTTGGACAGGGTGGCTACGTTGCCGAAAAAGCTGAGGGGGATACAGGCTGGCTGTTCCCAGTTGGAGATGAGGTTGGCTCGCTCGGCTATGTTGAGATGTTCCTGGATATGTTCAATTCGATGGATGCTGGCCACAAGCCGGTTGAGGATTTCTATGATGGGTACCTGGTGAATGCGATTATGGACGCCTGTTATAAAGCCGCTCAAACCAAGAAGTGGGAGCCGGTAGAAATCCAATCCTGGCGTGGCGGCTCGGCCAGTGCGGCGGAGGTTGTTCTAAAAGATTACGACGAAAAGCATTTTCTAATCAAGGAAGAGAAAATGCCGAATGGAAATCTGAAGGTGATTTTGAAAGATAAACTCACGGGCCAGATTTCCCAGGTGATTAAGGAGTGAATCTGCAACCGGATTCCCGCGAACCGGAAACCGAAGAAGATGGAGGCGCCTATCGAAAATGGTACCGCTAATTCTGAAAGATAAATATCGGCAAGACTCTGAAAATACCATTCAAAGGAGAGGAAGAATATGTTAAAGAAATCAGTAATGCTTATGGTGGTCCTGGTGACCATCTTCTCGATGCTGCTGGCGGCCTGCACAACACCAACCCCCACCGAAGCGCCGGCCGCCGAAGCCCCGGCCGCTGAAGCTCCTGCAGCACAAGCCCCAGAGGCCGAAGCCCCAGCAGCCGAAGCTCCTGCCGCGCCGGCTGAAGAAGGTAAATTCACGATCGGCATTTCGAACCCATTCATCAGCAGCGAGTACCGGACGCAGATGATAGCGGAGCTGATCGAAGTCAACCAGGAGTACATGGACCAGGGCATCACGACCGAGTTGGTAATCGAGAGCGCCGACACGGATGTGGCTGGGCAGATTCAGCAGTTGCAGAACCTGATGGCCAAGAACGTGGATGCGATTCTGGTGAACCCGGGTGACGTGAATGGTCTGAATGCGACGCTGCAGGAAGCAGTGGCGAAGGGGATCGTCGTGATCTCGGTGGACCAGGAGCTGAACGTGCCTGGCGTGTACAACGTGGGCATCGACCAGAAGGAATGGGCGAAGACTTCGGCGCAGTGGCTGGCGGAGAAGCTGGGTGGGACAGGTGAGATTGTATTGATCGAAGGCTTTCCTGGGCACCCGGCGAACGTAGCCCGGATGGACGGGGTAGCGGAAGTGCTGGCTGGATACCCGGACATCAAGGTACTGGCGCAGGACACCGGCAAGTGGGATGAGGCGACAGGCCAGCAGGTGATGTCGAACTTCCTGTCGGCTTACCCGAACCTGACCGGCTACTGGACGCAGGATGGCATGGCGATCGGTGCATTGCAGGCGGTGATGGCAGCCAACCCGGCAGTCTGGCCGCAGGGTGTTGGTGAAGGGCGCTGCCAGTTCCTGAAGCTGTGGCAGGAAGCCCTGACAATGAACCCGAACTTTGAGTCGATCGCGGTAGCGAACCACCCTGGTGTGTCACCGACTGGCCTGCGCATCGCTGTCAATATGCTGCAAGGCAAGAAAGTTGACCTGACCAAGCTGGGTGGTGCGAACGGTTTGTCCTTCGTCCTGCCGGTTGCGGCGGTGATTACCAAGGATAACCTGGCGGATGGCCTGGC
>CAZAGA010000215.1:0-6136 GCA_964484335.1 uncultured Anaerolineaceae bacterium | reverse complement strand
GCGACGGCTCGAAGACGGTCTTGCCAGCCAAGGCAATGGCGAAGATTTCGATGCGTCTGGTACCCGACCAGGACCCAGAACAAGTTCATCAGCAATTATTGGCTTATTTGCGCCAAAATGCGCCGAAGACGGTCAAGTGGGAAGTAATCAAGATGGCCAGCGGTCCGGCTTCGATCACTGATCGACACCTGCCAGCAGTGACCGCATTGAGTAACGCCTTGGAAGCGACCTGGGGCAAACGCCCGGTATTCAAGCGTGAAGGCGGCAGTGTGCCGGTGGTTTCGCAGATGCAGCGTATTCTGGGCGTCGAATCGGTGCTGACTGGTTTTGGCCTGCCTGACGATAACTTGCATGCTCCGAACGAGAAGGTGCACTTGCCGACTTACCTGCGCGGGATCGAAGCTTTCATTCGCTTCTACGCCAACCTGGCTGAGTAGTGCCTTGATCGGCTGGCGCTGATTTTAAGAGTTGTGAAGTGAAAAAATCGGCCAGGCCGATTTTTTCACTTCACAACATACAACAAGCCAGCTGGCAGGATTAAGAACTATTCATCCGAGGGTTGACGTGTTTTGCGGTCGCCTTTACAATCTTGTAGATGTCAAAGAAACTACCTCCATACGGCGGACAAGCAGTGATCGAAGGGGTAATGATGCGCGGCGCGCGCAACGTGGCGATTGCCATGCGCGCCCCAAGCAATGAAATCATCGTTCACACCGAAACACTTTCTGGAATCTATAAAGGCAAGCTGAGCAAGATCCCGCTTTTACGCGGCCTGGTGGCGCTTTGGGACGCGTTAGGCCTGGGGATGCATGCCCTAACCATGTCGGCGAATACCCAGACCGGCGAAGAAGAGAAACTTGAAGGCCTGCAGCTTTACCTGACGCTGGGCATCTCCTTTACGATTGGGATCGGGCTGTTCTTCCTGTTGCCGGCCGTTTTAGGTCACTTAAGCGAGGTTTTCCTGGGCTTGAATGCCTGGTTGGGCAACCTGCTTGAAGGATTGGCGCGATTGGGATTGTTGATCCTGTATATCTGGGGGATCGGAAAGATGCCGGATATCCAGCGGGTATTCGCTTACCACGGCGCAGAGCATAAGACGATCAACACCTTCGAGGCCGGTGAAGAAGTTACCCTGGATAACGTCAAGAAGTTCCCGCTTGAGCACCCCCGCTGCGGGACGACCTTCATCCTGGTTGTGGTCTTGTTCTCGGTGATCTTTTTTAGCCTGCTGGGGCCGCTACCGGTGGAGTGGCGATTGATCAGCCGGGTGGCCTTCCTGCCGCTCCTGGCCATGGCAGCTTATGAGTATATCCGCTGGACGGCCAATCACCAGGATTCGGCGTTGGTGCGAGCGCTGGCTAGGCCGGGGATGGCGTTGCAACGCCTGACTACCCGTGAGCCGAGCCTGGAAATGCTGGAAGTATCTGTGGCTGCTTTTTGCGCTATGCGCGCTGGGGAACAAGAATTCACTTTATAAACCTTCTTCGAAAGCGATCACGAATCCTGCTTGTATTGCTGCTGGTTGGCCTTCTCCTGCCAATCGGCTTTTTGGCGTGGCGGTTTATCCATCCACAACCGGCCCCGGTTACGAAAAGTCTTTTTCAAGGCGTTGACTACCAACGCCTGGTGCGCCAAAGCCCGCGACCGATGGTGATTCATATTCTGACTGTTGATCTCAAGCAACCAGGGGTCCGCCTGCTGGTCACGCCAGGCGATCTCCAGGCGGAACGACCGCTGCAGGCCATGACAACTTCCAGTTTCCTTGAATCCTATGATCTGCAGGTTGCAGTGAATGGCGATGGTTTTCAGCCCTGGTATTCGAATAATTTGTTCAGCTATTATCCCAAAACAGGCGACCCAATCACACCAATTGGGCTGGCAGCTTCGCAAGGACAGTTGTATGCCCAGAACCCGTTCAATCATCCGGTGCTCTACCTGGGCAGGAATAATACCGCCCGGTTCAATAGCCCACCTGGCCAAATTTATAATGCCATTTCTGGTAACCCGGCCCTGGTGTTACAAGGTCAACTGGCTGTGGGTGGAAAAGATAACCCGCGCGGCCAGGCCGATGATGCGCCAGCCGAACAAAGCCAGCCACGTACAGCGGTGGGGTTGGATAAAAATAATCGCCGTTTGATTATTGTGGTGGTTGACGGGCGGCAGCCAGGATACAGCGAGGGTGCTACCTTGAGTGAACTGGCGGCGATTCTGATCGAAGCGGGGGCTTATACAGCTATGAACCTGGATGGCGGCGGATCCAGCACGCTGGTGAAAGCGGGCCGCACAGGACGGGCTGTGCAGCTCAATTCACCGATTGACCAACAGATTCCTGGGCGCGAACGGCCAGTCGGTAATCACCTGGGTATTTACGCCGCTCCACTTCCTTAGCAATCCCCAAAACCCGTCCGAGCCAGCCGAATCTGCAGTCAATGATAAAATGGACATATCTCGCTGGTGTCCAGCGATTTTTCAACTAATAGGATTAAAATTGAGCTGAGCAGGATGAACATCGACTTTGAACTTTACCGCCGAGAAGTCCGCGTGGCCATCCAACCGGCCCGGCGATTATCGGTAATTGATATCTGGCCGGAATACGCGGCTGAGACGATGGTATTCATCCATGGTTTTGGTGGACGGGCCGCCCAATGGCAGTACCAATTGGACTATTTTTCGCGCGCCAACCGGGTTGTTGCTATGGATCTGCATGGGCACGGGCTATCTGACCGGCCTTCCGATGGCTACCGGATGAGGGACATCCAGGATGACCTGGAGATCCTGCTGCATGCTTTAGGGATCAACCAGCCGCTGGTTTTGCTCGGGCATTCATTCGGCGGTGCGCTGGCGGCAACCTTCGCTGCACGCCACCCCGAACGAGTAAAAAGCCTGGTCCTACTTGGTTCGGCGGTTCGTTACCGCTTGAATCCTTACTACCGGGCCGGCCTGCGGCTGCCGGAAACTACCCTGCGATTCGTCAATCCATTCCTGCGTGGTTGGGTGCACGCGCCTGCTCCGGTGTTGAAAAACTGGTATGAGAACAACCTGGCTGGTTGGGATGGGCAGGAGATCTACCAGCAATTGAAAATGCCAGTTCTGGTGATCCGGGGCTACCATGACAGGTTGTTTGAAAAGCCGGCCTATGACCAGGTTGCCCAACTGATCCCCGATGCTGAAGAGATCGACGTGGGCGCTTCTGGACATATGGTGATGCTGGAGCGCAAAGAAGCGGTCAACCGGGCGATCACCCGTTTCCTGGAAGCCGGGCAGCCAGACTGGATCAACGGTGGGGTTGCGACAGGAGAGACTCAGCAGGCAACGCTGCTTAAAGAACGCCCCTGGTTGGCGCGCTATGATAAAGAGGTTCCTTATACGATTGCTGTACCGCGTGTAGCGCTGCATAGCTTACTCCAATCGGCTGCACGCCGTTTCCCGCGCCGGGCTGCCTTGATTTTCAAAGGCCAGGCAATATCATACCGGAGGCTGCAGCAGGAAGTGAACCGGTTTTCCAATGGCCTGCGCCGCCTGAACCTGCGCAAAGGCGAGCGAGTGATCCTGGCCTTGCCGAACACGCCGCAAATGGTGACCAGTTTCTTTGGCGCACTGCAGGCCGGCGGCTGTGTGGTGTTTGCGCGACCGGGCGCCAGCCCGAACGAGCTGGTGGAAGTAATCCGCGATTCGGGGGCGCGCATCCTGGTTACGCTGACCGAGTACGATGAGTTGATCCAACAAATCCGGACTGAGTATGGGCCGGGCAGTAGCGGCGAACTGCAACATGTGATCTTCAGCCATATTGGCGATTATTTGTCGCGATCGCAACGCCTGCGCTTGAGGTTCTCTCCGGTCCAACACAAACGCCATCTGCTGGATATTCCGATCGACGCGACGATTCACGTGTACCGAGAGTGGCTCCGCCAACAAAGCAGCGAAGCGCCCGAGGTCGAAGTCGGGCCAGGCGACCTGGCAGTGATCACCTATACCGGTGGGACCTCCGCCCGACCCAAAGGGGTCATGCTGTCGCACCGTAACCTGTTCTCCAATGTTTTACAAACCCGGCATTGGATGCCAGAAGCGAGTGAAGGTGCGGAACGGGTGGTCAGCGTTGTGCCTTTGGCGCACTGTTATGGATTAACTGCTGGACTGAATACGCCGATCGCGCTGGGCGCAACAATTTTGCTAGAGGCTGAGCCAAGCTCAGAGGAACTGCTGGAGACCATCCAGCATTACCAGCCGACCATTTTTCCAGGCGTCCCGCAGATTTTTATCCAGTTGATGAACGTGCCAGGGGTGCGCAAGTACGGGCTATCGGCGATCCGGACGACGATCAGTGGATCGGCGCCGCTGCCCTTGGAGGTGCTGGAAGCTTATGAGAAGCTGACCCAGTCTCACTTGACCGAAGGCTATGGATTGAGCGAAGCTTCGCCGATCACGCATATTAATCCGCTGGGTGGCTTGCAGAAACCAGGTACGATCGGCCTGCCGGTGCCGTCCACTGAAGCCCGCCTGGTTGACCTGCGTTCAAGCAAACGGAGCGTGGCTGCCGGGCAAATTGGCGAGCTGGCAGTGCGTGGCCCTCAGGTAATGCTCGGCTACTGGCGTGATCCGAAAACCACCAGCCGGGTACTCTTGAGCGATGGCTGGCTGCTGACCGGCGATGTAGCCCAGATGGATAGCGATGGCTACTTCCGGATTATTGCTCGAAAAGACGAAATGTGGTATCCGAATCGCCCTGACTGGCCAGCCTCGCCGCGAGCAGTGGAAGAAGTGCTGTATGAGATTCCCCAAGTAAAAGAGGCGGCGGTAACTGCACTAGCTGGCCAGCCGGTGGCTTTTGTGATCCCGGGTCCAGATCGCCCAACCACTGAGGCTGTGCTGGCTTACTGTCGGCGGCGACTGCCACCTGAGCTGGCTCCGAAGATGGTGATTTTTGTCGATGAATTTCCGCGTTCCTTCATCGGGAAAGTGCTGCGCCAAGAATTGGCCCGCCGGCTGGAGCAAAAATATGATTCCAGCCTGGGGAAGATGGCTGATGAAGAGGAAACAACTGATGGCGCTTAATACGAGCGACCAGCCAATCCATTCGATTGTGCAAGGCAACGGGCCGCCAGTGATTTTGCTTCATGGGATCGGCGCTTCGTCCCTGGGTTGGTCGGCTTTGATCCCGGACCTGGTGGCGGCTGGTTACCGGGCCTACGCCCCGGACTTGCCGGGGCATGGGGAGAGCTTCAAGCCACAACGACCAGAAAGTTACCACGTGCAGAATATCTACCAGGCGTTGGTGGATTGGATTCAGTCTTTGGCTCTGCCGGACCTGCCGGTGTTGATTGGCCACTCTCTGGGTGGCTATTTGAGCTTGCAATACAGCCTGGATTATCCTGAGCGCCTGCGCGCCCTGGTTTTGGTCAATCCGTTTTATACCCCTGGTCAGCTCTTCCCAATTGTGCGCTGGCTGCGCGGGCGTGCGGATGCGGGCAGTCGAGCGCTGGAGCGGATCAGTGCGCCGTTGCTCGAGCGGGCTTCGGAATGGAACCCGACTGTCAGTAAACAGCTTTCACGCGAGTTTCGCCGGCAGATGGCTGCTGACCTGTTTCGCGCCTCACCATTGATCTTGAATATCTTGCCCAGCATCAGCGATTTGACGCCGCGGCTGGCTGAAGTTGCTACGCAAGCCGGGGTAATCTGGGGCAGCCGCGACCTGACATTGTCGCCGGCTTCCTTCCCGGCGCTGATTGAACGGCTGCCCAATTCGGTAGGCTATCATATTCCTGGTGGGCGTCACCAACCGCATATGAGTCGGCCGGAGATGGTTAATGCTTACATCTTAACTTTCTTGGGTAGCCTGGGTAAGCCATAACTGATTCAGGCGCCGGATTGAGGAGAAAAGAATGCCTGTTTTGTTGGTCTTGCGATCAAAAACATTTGAAGTCCGGCCTGGGATGACCCTACGCTCAAGCCTCGAGAAAGCTGGGGTGCCGTATGAGTCGGTCCTGGCCGTGCGAGATGGAGAGTTGTTAACCGAAGAAGAAATCTTGCACGATGGGGAAACGATCAAGCTGGTAGCGGTCGTCTCTGGTGGATAAGCTGCGATGAAATGCCGGAAATGCGGTGGAAAAGCCGCGATCAATATGTCGCAGCATAAGCT
>CAZAGA010000214.1:0-6144 GCA_964484335.1 uncultured Anaerolineaceae bacterium | reverse complement strand
TAATGATTTGGGATGGGATTTTGATGGAGGAGGATGGGCGATGGCGAATGCGGAATACCTGGCAATTTTGAAGCAAGGAGTTGAGAAGTGGAACAGGTGGAGAGAGAGAAACCCTGACATACGGCTCGACTTCACAGGGGCGGATCTCAGCCGGGCGGATCTCAGCGGGGCGGATCTCCACGGGGCGACGTTCTTCAGGGCGGATCTCAGCGGGGCGATGTTCTTCAGGGCGATTCTCCGCCGGGCGGATCTCAGCGAGGCGGATCTCAGCGAGGCGTGGCTCTTCAGGGCGGATCTCGGCGGGGCGGTTCTCCGCGGGGCAAATCTCCTCGAGGCGGATCTCAGCGAGGCGGTTCTCAGCGAGGCGAATCTCAGCGGGGCGGATATCCGCGAGGCGGATCTCAGTGGGGCGGATCTCAGCGGGGCGGATCTAAGCGATGCGGATATCTACGGGGCGGATCTCAGTGGGGCGGTTCTCAGCGGGGCGGATTTAGGCAATGCCAGTGTTGGTGGTACATTGTTCGTAAATGTCGATTTATCAAAGGTCAAAGGGCTTGAAACCGTTGTTCATTATTGGGCATCCACAATCGGGATCGATACACTGTACAAATCGCAGGGAAAGATCTCGGAAGTGTTCTTGCGCGGCTGTGGCGTGCCGGAGGAGCTGATCACTTACCTGCCATCGCTGATCAGCGGGAAGGCAATCCAGTATTATTCGTGCTTTATCAGTTATTCGAGCAAGGATGAGGAATTTGCCAAGCGGCTGCATGCGGATCTGCAGGCACGCGGGGTGCGCGTGTGGTTCGCTCCGGAAGATATAAAAGGGGGGAGGAAGCTGCACGAGCAGATCCCGGAGGCGATCCGGTTATATGATAAGCTGCTGCTGGTGCTGTCGGAGAACAGTATGCAGAGCGAGTGGGTGAAGACGGAGATTCGCCATGCAAGGAAAGATGAGGCAAGGGAAAAGCGGCGAAAACTGTTCCCGATCAGTTTGGTGGAGTTTAACAAGATCGGGGAATGGGAGGCGCCCGACGATACGGCGAAGGATATGGCGGTGGAGGTGCGCGAGTATTTCATCCCGGATTTTTCGAGGTGGAAGGAGCATGATGCGTACCAGGAGGCGTTTGAGCGGTTGATGAGGGATTTGAATTTGGAAGGAGAGGGTGATGACCTTTCCAAGTGAGGTCGGGTGACAAGTGCCATGCGAGGTGGATGACAGGGTGTCAGACGGTTGGAGGGGCTGAGGAGGGTGTTTTTGGGGTGAAAATCGTGTCGCCTTTCCTTCTTCATGCCCGTTTTTGGATGGTGCAGTTATGGTGCAGTTGGGTTAAAAAGGCATGGAAAATGTGGGAGATTTGGAGTGTTTTTCAAAGCATATGACGAAAATTAATTAGCAGATTCCAAAACTAAAAGCCTGAACCTGAAACGATTTCCAACCAGAGGTATCTCCATATCCTGATTAGGCAGACGCATAAAGATAGCTTCCTGCACACCAGAATTGGAGAGAAAAATATATGACTAAAACCCTCTCGCCCGATGGTTCCCATCAGACACGACCGGGTCTGATAGTCTGGCCGGGTGTAAAATTAGCTCAGTCGGTATTCCTCTCCACAAAGCCATCCATCAGGTGAAACATGGTTCCATCACCACTTTGTGATTTCTGTGGGCGCTCCAGGGTTGTCCTCCCCTATCCGAGCCTTGCAGATCAACCCGAAATCGAGCTGGATGAAAAGATTGCCGCGCGGATTGGCAAAAGTGCTGGAGCCATTTACCGCACCGTCCACCCATATCAATCCATCATCGATAACACCACCGTCTGGCAATCCACAGACCGGACTACCGAAGCCTTCGTTTCGCCAGATGGCACGATCCAGCTTCATCCGAGGCGATAATGACCAAAAATCAGAACATAGCAGGCCATCCAGAAACAGCCAGCACACCGCCCACCCAAACCAGGCCCAGGACGCCAGCCTTCTATGGCGCATCCGGTTGTGCCCTGGGGTTCATTATCATGGTGATCCTGGTCGCCGCTGCCATGCTCGCAGGACCTGATCTTCCAATTTCTGGGCAAACATTTGGAACGCTCCTGTATGTTGGCGCGTGGGTTCTCCCCATCGGGCTCGGATTGGTAGGCTATTTGTTCGGAAAAAGCAAGCAATAAAATTCTGCGGGGTCTAATAAAACTGGTCAGAAAAATGGCTTAGCTTAGGGGGATGGCTGGTCAGTGACAAGAATGCCGTCCTCCACTCGGTAAACCATCTTCATAATACCGGTCTTTACACCCTTGTTGATCGAGTAGTCGAGCCGACCATCTGGCGTGAACTCGGCCATGACTCTCTCTCCGGTATCGAGGTCCCGCTCCGAACGCTCAAGCACCCATCGGCCAAAGAGACGCTGGTCCTCAGGCTTGTAGTCAGCGCGTTTGAATCTATCGAATAGTCCCATGTAGTGCGAAGTGGTCTTATGGTTTGGCTTCGCATCAATCCATCCCGGAATATGAAATCCCAAAACACCTGTCAACATGGAAATAAAGAAGAATGGATTTCCTGGTTCGAGGGTCAGATATAGAATAAGAGCCACGATCAGTGGTAAAAATGCGCCCAGCATCGTAGCAATCAAGCCGATGGGATATTTGGGTGTGGATGCCAACCAGTGGAAATTCAATGCTAGCCAGCCGATCAGGAATACGCCAGTGGAAAATGCAATCCCTGGGATGACAACGAAAAGTGCCGGATGGGTTTGTTGGAAATCCCCCATACCTGGGACGAGCAGAGACAGTAGAAAAGTAACCACCTGTGTCGGGATAACGATTTGCATTACCTGCGTGTGGGCGGGCGTGGACAATACTTGGGTGTTGAGAATACTCGAAGCGAGGAAACTGCCTGAAAACGGCGCAGAATCTCCAGCTTCAGGTGCACGCTTTCTTAACCCGCACTGAACATCATCGACTCAGCCATTTCTCAATGCTTAGTTGAATAATCAAAAGCACGATTGGAAGAATCGTGGCGGAAAGAAAGCCAGTTAGTGTTTCTGTTCTCCAAGGAAAGGTTGGGATTTTTTCCAAAATAGCACGCTCGGCGCTTAACCCAGAAATAACGCTATTAAGCTGCTCAACTTCACTTAACTTGTTTTCGTCAACCTGTTGATGTAATAACTCCAATACAGCTTCCACACGGCGATGGTGTTCGGTAATGAGTTCGCGTTTTTCCAGCAATAGACGGCGGTGTACCACCCACAAAGGTAAGACGAACGCGGTGACTGCTATTAGAACTTGCGCAAAAAACACACCCAGCAACATTCCATTTGCTAATTTGAGCGGAATAAACAAAATGGTCAGACTGAGAAGAAGTACCCAAGATATACCAGTTTGTGCAGTGAGTCGCGAAAAGGCATACACTGGTTCGAGATGGAATAAATTGAAATGTTCCACTAATTTTACTGTGCGGTTTACCAAGAGCAGTTGGCGAAGGGAATGATAATAGATCACACCTCCTGTGCAATAACAGATCAAGCCTACGATTACTATGATTGCAGAAAATACGTTCCCGATACCTATGGTTGTATAAAGAGGTTGAAGTGTCAACAAGGCTACGGCAGAGTAGATTATTGCCCAAAACACAGCGTTAAGAATCACATGATTTGCCGGCATGAGTGTGAATTCATATTCCAATTTTTTTAGATTCTCTTCGTCAAATTTCAAGAGTGGATTGAATATGGACAGAGTCCTAAGAGCCACCGAGTTCAAATACGTAATCATAATAAAAGGTAGCCACTGCCATAGCGGAAAGACAAGAACCATCGCACTAAATGTGTAACGAGGAAGCCAGCCATCGATCCAAGAAAGTACATGAAAAACAATAACCTGCAAAATGAAGAGCAATAAATAAGTCATCCAATACGGAAGTGGCAGCCGTTGGATAAAGAGCATGAACTTGTCGAGAAAACTCAACGGGTATAGTTGTGTTACACCGAAATGTTGTTGGGCCTTGGAAGTTTCCATATCTGTTTACCTTCTTTTTCTCATGATGGCCTAATTTTTATATTACCACATTTGGATTTAATGAAATTATTAACTACCTATCCGTGCTCGCATTAATGCCTGCCTCCGCTCCACCATTGACTGACGGTGCAAGAAATAAGCGCATATAAATTCATGGATTTGCCCCGCTTTCCGGCCACCCTCTTGACAATTAGAACATCTGTGCTATAATCAACCTGGCCGCCTCCTCTCAACTGAGTTCCTCGATTCGCGTGCCGAAAGGATCGCCCTCATGTCCACCTCTCGTCGCCCAGGCGGGCAACCCGGCAACACCAACGCCCTCAAGCACGGTTTTTACGCTCGTAAATTCGATCCCCGCCAGCTTGATGACTATGCCCGCGCCCATGCCGTCACCGGTCTCGATCAAGAGATCGCCCTGCTCCGCCTCGTCATCGCCAACCTCAGCAAATCCTGCCTACCGGCCCCCGGTCAACCACCCGACCTGGCCGCCTGTAGCGCCCTCGAAGCCGCCCTCGCTCGCCTCTCCCACCTCATCAAAGACCAGCGCCTGCTTTCCCTCGGCGCTTCCGACCCTGCCGACCTCCTCGCTGCCCTCTTCGCCGCTGCAAACGCCGGCCTCCCCTTCACCAGCGTCTTTCCAACCGCTCCGCCCCAGCCCGCCGTCCCCGAGCCGCTCTCGGCCTGGTCCTCCTCTCCCGGCCCGGACGGCGATCGCGCCTGAGCCGCTGCCCTTCTCTGATGTTCCTCGACCCTGCCTCTTTCACTTCCCTCGCCGGCGGCCTCACCCTCCGCTCCTACCAGGTCCCCGTCGCCCGCGCCGTGGTCGATAGCGTTCTCAACGCCCGTGGCCTCAGCTTTGTCGTCATCTTCCCCCGCCAGTCCGGCAAAAACGAGCTTCAGGCCCAGATCGAAACCTACCTCCTCGCCCGTCTCGCCGGTTACCCGGCCGAGATTGTCAAAGTCTCCCCCACCTGGAAGCCCCAATCCCTCAACGCCATGCGCCGCCTCGAGCGCGTCCTCAACGCCAATCAACTCACCCGCGGCCGTTGGTCTCGTGAGCATGGTTACATCTACCGCCTCGGCCAGGCCCGCCTCTTCTTCCTCTCCGGTCAGCCCGGCGCCAATATCGTCGGCGCCACCGCCAACCTCCTCCTCGAAGTCGACGAAGCCCAGGATATCCTCATCGAGCGCTACGACAAAGACATTGCCCCCATGGCTGCCAGCGCCAATGCCACCCGCGTCTTCTGGGGCACCGCCTGGACCCCCGAAACCCTCCTCGGTCGTGAGCGCCGCCTCGCTGCCGCTGCCCAGCTCGAAGATGGCATCCAGCGCCTCTTCTCCCTCACCGCCGATGACGTCGCCCGTGTGGTCCCCGCCTACGGCCAATTCGTCGCCTAGCAAATCGCCCGCTTTGGCCGCCAGCACCCCCTTGTCCGCACCCAATTCTTCTCCGAAGAGCTCGATGACACCGCCAGCATGTTCCCTCCCGCTCGCCGCGCCCTCATGCAGGGCAACCATCCGCCCCAAACTGCCCCCCTCCCGGGATGCCTCTATGCCTTCCTCCTCGATGTCGGCGGCGAGACCTTTTCCACCGGCCTGTCTTTCTTCGCTTCCTCCCCGCCGTCGACCTCGCCGCCCTCCGCCATCCCCGCTTCCGAGCCAGGCTCCCCGGCCGCCCACGACCTCACTGCCCTCACCATCGTCGAAATTGCCCCCGACCACTCCACCACCCCGTCGCTCCCCCTCTATCGCGTCGTCGCCCGCTTTGGCTGGCAGGGTGTATCCCACGCCTCGCTCTACACCATCCTCCGCAACCTGCGTGCCGAATGGAACGCCCGCTACTTCGTCATCGACGCCACCGGTCTCGGCGCCGGCCTTGCCAGCTTTCTCTCCAAACTCTGGCTCCCCTCCGATTGCCTCGTCATCCCCTTCACTTTCACCGCTCGCTCCAAATCCGACCTCGGCTGGTCCTTCCTCTCCATCGTGGAAACCAACCGCTTTCAAGACCATGCGCCTTCGGACACCGATCCCGGCTACCTCAACTTCTGGCGCCAGCTTCCCGCGGTCACCCACCTCCTCCGTCCCGATCAGACCCTCTCCTGGGGCATCCTCCCCGGCTACATCGATCCCCTCACCCATGCCCC
>CAZAGA010000213.1:0-6162 GCA_964484335.1 uncultured Anaerolineaceae bacterium | reverse complement strand
GCAAATAGCAAACCCAGCACTTCCACCGCCAGGATCAGCCCGATAATCGCCAGCAAGTTGCTCTGCCGGATACCTGGCAGCACCTGGATCGAAGCCAGCGACAGCGCGCTGCCGTTGCTGGCCGGGTTGCGCTCCCCACTGGCCACCAGGCTCAGGCGGTGCTCGCCAGGCGTCGCCGCCTGGATCGTCTCGCTCACGTCGTAGCGCAGCGTCGGGTGGTAGGCATCGATCACCACCGCTTCCCCCTCCTCATCCACCAGCGCCTGGTTATCGATCCACACCGCCCAAACCCCGTGATCTGGACCCTGGCTGTAGGTCAGCTTCAGCTTCTGGCCGTTGAAGGCGAAATCGTAACGAGCGTTGGGATCGCTGGAAAGCGCGTACGGCGCATCCTGCTTGCTGCCTAGGTCCGCAGCCGAGACCTGGACCTGCTGCCAGTCTCCCGAGTAGCGCAGGCCGGGGTCGTCCGCCAGGTACAGCCCTTCGCCCAGGTGGGTCGCACTGCTGGTGAACGCTGCTGGCTTGGCCCCGGTCAGGTCAGCCGGCAGGGCGCGCACCCCCCAGATCCCTACCACCGGCAGGGCAATCAAATTAAAAACGATAAATGCCAGGAAGAACGGTCGCCGCCGGTTGCTCGCGCTGGGCAGTCGCCCGAAGATCAGGCTGTACGGGATGCCCACAAACTGCACCAGCAGCAAGGCCAGGATCAGCTCGGTGCTGCCAAAGCCCAGCTCGGTGCCGTAGATCGCCGCCACCCCGATGATCGTGCCGATCCCGTCGTTGTAAATCAAGAACGCCAGCAAGAACTTGAACAATTCGCGATACTGGCGGATATCTTTGAGCGTCCCATAAAGCCGTTGGAAGCTAAACCCGACGATGCTCTCGCCCGGCTTCAGGCGCGCCGGGGCGGCTGGCGGCTCGGGCACCCGCCGCAGCAGCGGGATGCTGAAGATCGCCCACCACAGGCCGACGCTCACAAACGACAGCCGTGAGCCCCATTCCGCGTCCCACTGGATCATCGCCACGTTAATCGCCAATAAGATCCCGCCCCCCAGGTAGCCCATCGCATAGCCGCGCGCCGAAACCCGGTCCTGGTCTTCCGGCCGGGCAACGTGCGGCAGCATGGCGTCATAAAACGTATTCGCCCCACTGAAGCCGATCCGCCCCAGGATCCCCAGGATCGAAGCCAGGATCCAATCGCCCGTCCCCACCAGCACCAGCAGCGAAGTGGACACGATGCCGATCCCGGCGAAGATCGACAGGAAGACCTTCTTGCCGCGCATCACGTCCGAGATCGTCCCCAGGATCGGCGATAAGATCGCAATAATAAATAACGACAGGCTCAGGCCGAAGCTCCAATAGGAAGTCGCCACCGTCGCGCTGGGCAGGGTAGCGCCGGCCACCTGGCTGAAATAAATCGGCAAGACCGCCGCCAGGATTGTGGTGGCGAAGGACGAATTGGCCCAGTCATACCAGGTCCAGGCCGCAACCCGCCGGTTATATTCTTTCTCGCTAATCCCTTGGAACTCGTCAAACGTTTCAGCGGTCATGCACGCCTCCCGGTCCTAAATCATCCTATATCAACTATTTTTTCCGACTTCGTCGCAAAAAATAGTTGATACAGGTCATTGTCCTGTACTGCTGGCTGGTTATTTTTCGCGGCAAAGCCGCCAAAAATAACCCCCATAGGCAGTATTATATGTTATGTTTTTGTCAGCGCAAAAGCGAATATTTGCCTGGCTTAACCGAATTTTGTACTATAATTAACAAAGAATAGGACTTGGGTTTTATTCGGCAGTACAGGATTTATTTCATTCGTTTTGCTTACTCGAGTCTGTGATTTATCAAGCTGGCTGCAATTATTTATTTGTCTGAACGGACTCGAATGAGCGCATTTACTGCCGGAATTCTAGGCGGGTAAACGGCGCTTTTTCTTTACCTGGAGTTATTCGATGAAACGGATTGATTTATTCTTTCGCATTCTGTTCCTCCTCATCCTGACCGGCGTTGGCATCTATTACGGCATCCAGCTGGCCGACCTGCTTAATGAAAATGAGATTCTTGGCGCTGCCCGGCTCTCCCCGATTGTCGGCGCCTCGGTCCTTGGCGTGCTCGGCGGGCTGATTGGGTTTGTCGTCGCCCCCTACCTGACCACCGTCCCGGCCCACGGGCTGCGCGTCTTGCTCACCAAGCTCTCCACTCAGACCCTGGTGGCGGCCCTGGTCGGCCTGGTGACCGGCCTGATCGTCGCCGCCCTGCTGGCCTTCCCGCTCTCCTTCCTGCCTTCCCCCTTTGGCGATATCCTGCCTTTCATCGGCGTGATTGTCTTCGGCTATGTCGGGGTGATGGTCTTCGTCATGCGCCAGAATGACATCTTTGGCGGCTTCCGCGCCCGCTTCGGCAGCCATCCGCCAGAGATCGCCGAGCCAGCCGTCAAGGCCGAGCCGGAACTGGCTCGCTCGATCCTGTGCGACACCAGTGTGATTATCGATGGGCGCATCGCCGACGTCGCCCGGACCGGCTTCCTGATGGGCACCCTGCTCATCCCGCGTTTCGTGCTGAATGAGCTCCAATACATCGCCGACTCGCCCGACAGCCTGCGCCGCCAGCGCGGCCGGCGCGGCATGGAAGTCCTCTCCGCGCTGCAGAAGGACGCCACCCTGCCGGTCAAGATCAGCGACATCGATGTCGAAGGCATCCGCGAAGTCGATGAGAAGCTGGTCGTCCTGGCTCGCCAGATGAAGGCCCCCATCCTTACCAACGACTATAACCTGAACAAGGTCGCCGAGCTGCAGGGCGTGACCATCCTGAATATCAATGAGCTGGCCAACGCCGTCAAATCGGTGCTCCTGCCCGGCGAAACCCTGCTGGTTAATATCATCCAGGAAGGCCGCGAAATCGGCCAGGGCGTCGCCTACCTCGATGATGGCACCATGGTTGTCGTCGAAGATGGCCGCGAGCGGATCAACATGCAGGTCCAGGTCATGGTCACCAAAATCCTGCAGACCAACGCCGGACGGATGATCTTCGCCCGCCTGGAAGACAACGGCCATTGAGCCGGAGGTTGCTGATGACCCTCAAAATCTATAACACCCTCACCCGCCAGAAAGAAGCCTTCGAGACCCTCGAGCCGGGCCGTGTCCGGATGTATGTCTGCGGCCCCACCGTCTACGACAACGCCCACATCGGCCACGCCATGTCGGCCCTGGTCTTCGATATCATCCGTCGCTACCTGGAATTCCGCGGCTACCAGGTCCAGTACGCTATGAATTACACCGACGTGGATGACAAGATCATCCGGCGCGCCAACCAGCGCGGCGTCGACCCGCAGGAGCTGGCCGAGCATTACATCCAAGAATTTCGCCAGAACCTGGACGATCTGCAGATCCTGCCGGCCACCTTCAACCCGCGCGCCACTCAAGAGATGGACCAGATTATCAAAATGGTCCAGGGGTTGATCGAGCGCGGCTTCGCCTACCCCGCCGGCGGCGACGTCTACTTCCGCGTCCAGCGCGACCCCGATTACGGCAAGCTCTCCGGTCGCCAACTGGAAGATATGCAGGCCGGCGCCCGCATCGAAATCGGTGAGCTAAAAGAGCACCCGATGGATTTTGCCCTCTGGAAAGCCGCCAAACCCGGCGAGCCCGCCTGGGACAGCCCCTGGGGCCCCGGCCGGCCTGGCTGGCATATCGAATGCTCGGCCATGAACCTCAACCACCTCGGTGAGCAGATCGACATCCACGGCGGCGGCAACGACCTGGTCTTCCCCCACCACGAAAACGAAATCGCCCAGACCGAAAGCCTGACCGGCAAACCCTTCGCCCGCTACTGGGTCCACAATGGCATGCTCCAGCTGGCCGGCGAGAAAATGTCCAAGTCGCTCGGCAACCTGGTCACCATCCGACAGTTCCTCAGCGAGCACGAAGCCGACGCCCTGCGCATGATGATCCTGAACTCCAGCTATCGCGGCCCGCTGACCTACAGTAGCGAGGTCGTCGCCCAATCCGAGCGCGCCCTCGAGCGCCTGCGCTCCGCCATGCGCCCCTCTTCCGCCCCCGTCGCGGCGACCGCGCCCGATGTCTCCGCTAACCTGGCTTCCGCCCTCGCCACCGCCCGCCAGGGCTTCATCGAAGCCATGGATGACGATTTCAACACCGCCGGCGCCCTGGGCAGCCTGTTCGACCTGGTCCGGGCGATCAACCAGGCCCGTGACAGTGGGGTCGGCCCGCTCGAGCTGAGCCAGGCCCAGGCCGTCCTGGTCGAGCTGACCGGCGTGCTCGGCCTGAGCCTGCAACGCCCCCAGGCCGCCGCCGGCGAAGCCGCCCCCTTCATCGACCTGCTGGTCGAGCTGCGCCAGGAGCTGCGCGCCAACAAGCTCTGGGCCCTTTCCGACCTGCTGCGCAACCGCCTGCTCGAGCTCGACGTGCTGCTCGAAGACAGCAAAACAGGCACCACCTGGCGCTGGAAGTAAGCGCCTCTCCATCATGAAAGAGTGGATTTACGGCCGCAACGCGGTCTACGAAACGCTGCAGGCCAGGCGCCGGCAGCCGTTTCGTCTCTGGGTCGCCCAGGGCGCCCAGGAAAAAGGCCGCCTGGCCGAGCTGCTCGCCCTCTGTGACCAGCGCAAGATTCCCATCGAGCGTCCCCCGCGCCAGCGCCTGGATTCCATCAGCGATGGCAGCCAGGGCGTCGCCCTGGAGTGCAGCGCCTACCCTTATAGCGGACTGCCCGATATTCTAGAGCTGGCCGCCCAGCGCAGCGAACCGCCCTTCCTCCTGATCTTAGATACCCTCCAGGACCCCCAAAACCTGGGCACGCTCCTGCGCACCGCCGAGATTGTCGGCGTGCATGGCATCCTGCTCCCGCTCAAGCAAACCGCCACCGTCACCCCCGCCGTGGTCAACGCCTCCTCCGGGGCCAGCGAGCACCTCCTGATCGCCCAGGCCAACCTGGCCCAGGCCATCGCCCAACTAAAAGACGCCGGCCTGTGGGTCGTCGGCCTGGAAGGGCAGGAAGGCGCCTCCACCCCCGACCAGCTCCGCCTGGATGGCCCGCTCGCCCTGGTCGTCGGCAGCGAAAGCGCCGGCATGCGCCCCCTCGTCCGCCAATCCTGCGATCTGCTCCTCCGCTTGCCCATGAAAGGCCGGGTCGAATCGATGAACGCCGCCGTTGCTGGCTCCATCGCTCTCTACCTGGCCTGGCAAGCGCGCGGTTTTCTATGAATTTCCTTGCATCACAAAAATAAGGGCAGGCTCCAGCCTGCCCTTATTTTTGTGATGCAGAAAAGTTACTTGAACGTCACCCGGAAGAAGCCATAGTTGTCGTAGTAGCCGTCCAGGTTATCGTTCACGCCCAGGTACAGCTTGCCGCTGATCGGCGCCTTCAGCGTGTCGGCATCGCCGATCCCAAATACAACGCTCTTGTTGGCTCCGACGATTTTCCCGAGCAGCATGCCATACGGGGCGTGATCCAGCCCGCACGGCGGCGGCGCGCCCTCATAATCCCCGCAGCCTAGCCCATCGACCTGGCCCTCCGGCCCGCTGGTCGAGAAAACCCCGCCGACTTCGTAGGTGCAAACATAGCCAACCGAGCGCAGCTCCAGCACCTGCCCCGCCGTCACCGTCAACCCGGTGTAATTCCAGATCGGCTGGCCGGGAACGGTCACCGTCAGCGCCGGCAGCCCGGTGTCAGCATTGCCTGGCAGCACAAACCCAAATCCCGCCACGATCAGCGCCAGGCAGACAATTGGAATCATCCTCAGCATCCAGCTTTTCATTCTAGTATCCCTCCTTTGGATTGACTAGCTTTTCAATTGGAAACGGATCGAAATGGGGGTCAAACTGAAATCGTGCTTTGCCAACCGCTCCTTTCTTCCGCCCACGGAACTGCAATGGGTTACTTCTATTTTCGCGCCGTTTTTCGCCGAGTCAAGCAGGCGGTGCCTGGCTGGGCGCTCCTCCTCCCCCTATTTTTGTTCTTCCAAATGTGGGTAGCCAGGGGATGTATACCTCTCCCCCCATTTTTGCCCTATAAAATGGGGGGAGACCGAGAGGGGGGTCTCCCCCTATTTTTGTTCTTCCAAATGTGGGTAGCCCAAGGGGATGTATACCTCTCCCCCCATTTTTGCCCTATAAAATGGGGGGAGACCGAGAGGGGGGTCGC
>CAZAGA010000212.1:0-6205 GCA_964484335.1 uncultured Anaerolineaceae bacterium | reverse complement strand
TCTGCATCATCAAGTCGCCGACCGTCTGGTAGCCAGCCTCGCTGATCACGGCGTAAACCCGATCGGAGACGTTGAAGTCTTCGATTGGAATGCTAAATGCCATTGCTGGGATGCCAGCTCGGGCCTGCAACTCGCGCTCTTCATCGATCTTGCGTTCGCTCTGGCGCTGGCGGATCACGCCGCGCTCGACCCGGTCAACGAACTGGGTCAGCACCGTGTATTCTTCTGGCGTTACCGGGCGGCCTTCAGCCTTCTTTGCCAGGATCATTTCAATCTGCGGCATCAAATCAGCTTCATTGGCAGCCAGGGCAGCATAGGCGCTGTCGCTTTGCAGTTTATGCAAGGCGTCGCTGCCAGCTTCGGGTAGGCTCTTAATATCAATTCGCCAGCTGGTCAGCTTGGCGGCTAGGCGAGCATTTTGGCCATCCCGGCCGATCGCCAGGCTGAGCTGGTCTTCGGGAACAACCACGGTGGCAGTCTTAGCGCCCTTAGCGTGCTCATTCAAATAAACGCCTGCCACCCGCGCCGGGCTGAGCGCCTTGGCAATGTAAACCGCCGGATCGCTGCTGAACTCGATTACGTCAATCTTTTCGTCGTTGAGCTCGCGCACGATAGCCTGGATACGTACGCCGCGTATGCCAACACAGGCGCCCACCGGGTCAACCCCGGGTTGTAAGGCTGCCACGGCGACTTTTGAGCGCTGGCCAGGCTCACGGGCGATGGAACGAATTTCCACCATGCCGTGGTAAATTTCCGGCACTTCGTTTTCAAGCAAACGGCGCAGGAAGTTGCGATGGGCGCGCGAGAGAATGATCTGCGGACCACGCGATGAAGGTTTGATCTCATACAAAAGCGCCCGCACCCGGTCATGTACCCGGAAGCGCTCGTTTTGGATCATCTGGTTGCGCGGCATTAAGCCTTCGGCCTTCATATCCAGCCCGAGGGTCAGTCCGGTGGCATTGACAGCCTGGACCACGCCGCTGACGATTTCACCTAGTTGCTTGGTGTAATGGTTGAACTGAGCGTCACGCTCTGCTTCGCGGATGCGCTGTTGGATCACCTGCCGGGCAGTTTGGGCTGCAACGCGCCCAAAATTCTTCGGCGTGGTCTCGACGACCACCATCCCGCCCAGCTTGGCCTCCGGATCAACCTTGAGAGCATCTTCCAGGGTGACTTCGGTCCGTTCGTCTTCGACTGACTCAACGATTTCCTTCTCAGCATAAATCAACACACGGCCGGTTTCGGAATCGATCGTCGCTTCGACGTGCTGTGCGGTGGATGCATTAACCGCCCGCCGATAGGCTGACACCATAGCAGCTTGTAGGGCTTCCAAGATGATTTCCTTGGGCAACTGCTTTTCTTCTAAAACTTCATTGAACGCCAGGACGAACTCGTTCTTCATGCTTTCACAATCTCCGTAGGGAGGATTTCTAATTCTTTCCTCATGCTTGAGAAAAGATGCCTCGTTGGTTAGACGCAGAAAAGTGGGGGTTGCCCACTTTTCGCCGGTGAAACTCTAAATAATGCCTCGCTAACCAGTCTTTATTTTAACATAAGATCAATCTAGCTGCAAGATCTGGCGGGCAGACGCTTTGAAGTCTAATTAATTATTAACCCTTGCGCATACCAGTTGGAGGACCTTTTCCATTCGCCAAGCGGGCTCGATGACATCGTGTTGGTTACCGTAGTGATCCAGGTAGGACCACCGTCCCGGATCAACACCTACCGTCACGTACCCCAGGTTCTCATATAGCCGGCGAGCGTCCGGATTGTCCTGGGCGACATTCAAGGTTACCCGTTGAAAACCTCGCTGCCGGAGCTCATTTTCAACGTGGGTCATCATTTGCCTGCCAATGCCCTGGCGTCGAAAAGCTGGCTTAATTCGAAAGCCATAGAGATACGCCCGATCTACGCCATCCGCCAATTCCTTGCGGGCGCTATTAAGCTGGACGAACACCTGGCCGATGATCCCATCGCCAGGCAGCTCGGCAACCAGCATCAGCGCTTTCCCCTCGCAGGCGCTGGTATATATTTCGGAATATAAGCGGCGAAAATGCAGGTATTCTCCCTCCCATTCCAGCGCAAGCAGGTCAGCTTGGCCAATTGGCCGGATGCGCAACTGGTCGAGGTTCATGATTTTAATTCGGAGAGCAGGCGATCCAGAAGGGCCAGTTCTTCAGGCAGCGAGCTGATCTCGCCATCCAACCAGGCTGCTCGCAGCCGGTTCAAGATCGTCTTATAGAGCGGGCCAGGCGCGATTCCGCGTTTACGCAGGTTGTCGCCGGTGGTCCTCGGTGACAGGTTCTGCCAGCGCTGCGTATAGGCAATTAGCAGGTCCTGTTCAGCTGCTGACTGGCTGGCCAGGTAAGCGGCGTAGCGCGCCAGCGCCGGGGTTTCTTCCAGGCGCAGGGCGGCCTGGCTGGCTGAGCGGCTGACCAGCTCCGGCAGATCATTCCAAAGGCCGATCCCAGCCTGGATACTGCGTTTTAATTCAATCGGGAGTTTCAACCGTTCGCAAATTTGGTAAGCTAGATGGGGCGGTAGCCGGATTATCCATAAAATATAAGCCAACTGGCGGCGCAGCTCCAGGATCGATACCTGGCTTTCCAGATTCCAGTCGGCGCCTGGTTTTTCGTCCGGCCGGCGGCTCAGGGCTTCCTCCAGCCAGGCGTCCCAGGTCAGCGCAGGGTGGATAGCTGCCAGCAGCTCGAGCGCATCCAGCCGGGCCAGGATCTGCGCAGCGCGTGGATCGCTCAAAATGTGGTTCAGCTCATGACGAATCCGGTCGCCAGAGACACGATTGATCAAGGATGTAGCTTCTTTTAATAGATGCAGAGTTCGCTCTTCGATTTGGAAACCAAAGCGCTGTTCAAAGCGAACCGCGCGCAGCATGCGGGTCGGGTCGTCTACGAAAGAAAGCGAATGCAGCACGCGCACCAAACCCAGGCGAAGATCATTCAACCCACCCCAATAGTCGTGCAACTCGCCGAAATGGCGGCCATCCAGGCGCAGGGCCAGTGTATTGATGGTGAAATCACGGCGGTGCAGGTCGAGCTTGATGCTGCCGCGCTCAACGGTTGGCAGCGCGGTTGGGTAGGTATAGAATTCGGTCCGGGCGCTGACCAGGTCTACCAAATTTAGATCTGCCCCGTTGACTGGCTCCTTGGGGATGGCCTTTTCAAAAGCCGAGTCAGCCAGGCGCCATTTGGCAGTTCCGAAGCGGGCGTGGCTGGTGACACGCCCTCCGTAAATATGCGCCAGGCTTTTTGCCAGGCTGATGGCGTCGCCCTCAACCACCAGGTCAAAGTCCAGGCTGGGGCGGTTGAGCCACAAATCACGCACAAACCCACCGACGATATAGACCGCGATGTGCTGGGCATGGGCGGTGGCGGCAATTGCCTTGAGCAGCGCTAACCGTTCGGTCGGCAGGGCCGCCTCCAGGCGCAAGGCCAGGTTTTGCTGGCCTGGCATGCGGGTTTCAGGCGCCAGGGTTTTGAGCAGATCGGTCCGGGTGACGATGGCGATAATTTCGCCACTCTCCGGGTGCACGACCGGAATCTGGCCCCAACCGCTCTCGGTCATCAAGCGTTGGAGATGCTCGATCGAATCATCCGGCCGGACGGTAATGGATCCAGCTTCCATCAGGCTACTGGCGGTGGTAGGCAGTTTATGCGACATGGCCCGATCGACGGCTCGGCGGGTCAACAAGCCGATCACCCTGCCTTTCTCGACTACCGGATAGCCTTCGTAGCCGAAGAGACGCATTTTTTGGGCGGCCTCCTCGACAGGGGTCCAGGGCGCCAGGACCTGCGGTTCGCGCGACATAATTTGGGCCACCGTCACGGCCGGTTGGACCAGGCGCGGCAGCAGTCGAATGAGCTCGTCGTGCACCTCCTGCACGGTCTGGCCGCGGATCAGGCTGGCCGCGGCGCGTTCGTGGCCCCCGCCGCCGAAATGGGCGACGAACCTGGATACGTCAATATTGTCGCTGGTCGAGCGGGCGATCATCTGGACCCCGGCGCGCGTCTTGACCAGCACAAACAACGCCTCCGGGTCGAGCAGGTCGCGTAGTTTATGAGCGATCGTGGATAGCTCTTCTTCCATTTCCTGTGCATCGCCCGTGGCGATTACAATGGTTTGACCAAACACGCTGTGGTATTCAGCCTGGGTGCGCAGTTGGTCGTAAATTTGCTGCTGGGCCTGCGATAGGGGGTGGTTGAGAAAATTCGCGGCAATTTGCAGGTTGGCATTCTGCTCGAGCAGGTGGGCTGCAGCGCGCAGGTCGCGGGCGGTGCTACGGGTGTATGTCAGTGAACCGGTGTCTTCGTAAATTCCGAGCAAGAGCAGTGTGGCCTGGATTGGGTTCAGGACAAGATCGCGCTCGCGCAACATTTCCACTACCAGGGTCGTGGTAGCGCCGGTTTCGTCACGTAACACTCTCCAATGGGCGGGGAGGTTTTCGCGCAACGGGTGGTGATCGATGATCGTGACGCTGGTAGATGCCGAAATGCCCTTAATACTGACCATTGACTGTGTATCGACCAGGGTAACCGCCTCGACGGGCACGTTTGGCAGGTCTTGGGGCTCGACAAAGGGCAGATCAATTCCGTACAAGGTCAGGAAAGCCTGCACATTACGGTTCATCCGCCTGGGCAGGACTGGAATCGAGCTTTCATCCAGCAGATGAGCGCCCATTAAGGATGCCAAGGCATCAAAGTCGGCTTGCTCGTGGGTCAGGATGATCCGCATTCGCTCTATCTCCCAGGTTAAGGTTATTGTACTCTACATTTGGTTGCCTGGAATGTAGCCTGGGAGGTTTGATGCCTGGGATTCTCCCGCAAATTTGCCTGGCTATGATATGATCTCAATTTATCAATTGCTTAAGATTCCAGATCCGGAGCGAGCAAAAACGAGTGGAGGCGCATTGGAAGAGCGAGCGCTTGAAGAATTGTGGGAAAATTTGTTGTCACGCCAGCCGGAGTTGATCCGGCCAGCCTTTGCGCGACTGGCGGTGATTGAGCAGCGCCAGGTGATCGCGCACTTGCAGCGGATGAGCAGCGAAGCCGGCTGGCATATCGAGCAGCGCCGCTCGGCCGAGGCGGCTTTGGCTGCCTTACAGAATTGGACTGGCGCTGTGCCGGGGGGAGGCTGATCCATGGAGCTTCGCGAGCTTACCGAGCGAATGCATGCCTTTGTGCGCACCCAGGGCTGGTATGAGCCGGATACCCGGCGGCCGCAGACGCTGCGCAACCTGGCGATCTCGCTCAGCCTGGAGGCAAACGAAGTGCTCGAACACTTCCAGTGGGGTGAGCAGGCCGGCGACCTGAATGGGCTGGCGGATGAGTTGGCCGATGTCGGGCTGTACTGGCTGCAGATCGCCAGCGTGGCTGGGATTGACCTGGAGGCGGCTATCCTGGCCAAGCTGGAACGCAACGCTCACCGGAAATGGGATTGAAGGAAGATTGGCAAGCAAATAGGAGGCCTTGGGATGAAAATCGTGACCGTGTTTGGCGGTTCAGAGCCTCGTCCTGGCGATGCAGCCTATCTGGCTGCCCAGCGCATGGGACAGTATTTAGCGGAAGCCGGGTTTACCGTTGCCAGCGGCGGGTATATTGGCACGATGGAGGCGGTCTCGCGGGGAGCGGCTGAAGCGGGCGGGCATGTCATTGGGGTCACCTGCACCGAGATCGAGGCCTTCCGCCCGAACCGGGCTAATCCCTGGGTGAAAGAAGAGCGCCGGACGGAGACCCTGACCGAGCGTATCCTGAAGATGATCCAGACCTGCGATGCGGCAATTGCCCTGCCTGGCGGTTCGGGGACGTTGGCCGAAGTGGCGCTAATGTGGAACTTGCTCTACATCCGTGCGATTCCCGTTCGCCCGCTGATTCTGGTTGGCCAGGAGTGGCAGTCCACCCTGGGCCAATTTATAAACCTTTTCCAGCGCTATATACCCCCAAGCCAGGTGGATTTGCTGGCTTACGCAGCCGATGGAGCTGCAGCGGTAACGTTGCTAAAGAACACCCCAGGTTTCGGCGCAAGCTGGTAGAATCAGGAACTTGATTTCCGTCGATTCCATTATTTGAGAGAGTAATTATGGCAGAAGAGAAACTTCCGACTCGCAGTGAGAATTTTTCTGAATGGTACAACCAACTTGTCTTGAAAGCTGAACTGGCGGATTATGCCCCGGTGCGCGGCTGTATGGTGG
>CAZAGA010000211.1:0-6237 GCA_964484335.1 uncultured Anaerolineaceae bacterium | reverse complement strand
CAACCAGCGTTCTTCTGCCCAGGAAAAATGGCCTGGTTGTCTATCCAAGAACTGTTGTCGCGAGTATGATAATTAGTGAAAACGTTCGATGCCGCCAGGACGGAAGTTCAGGTGATGCGCTAGCGGGTCTGTGTGCAGGAGGAAATCATGCCCACCCAGTTTTGCATTTCATGTGGCGAGCCATTTGATACCAGCGACCCCGCGGTTGTGCTGTGTTCGAATTGTGCGAGCGACTCGCTCCCCGCAACCCCCCCCGAACCCAGGCCGGCGTGCTTTATTCCAGCCCTCCCCCGCCTGGAATGAGGCTGCCGGACTGGCAGGTGGGCGATGTGATCCTGGATACCTACCAGGTGCGGCACATTTTCACCTCCGGCGGGATGGGGCTGGTCTACCGGGTGCATCACCGCGGCTGGAATATGGACCTGGCTGTGAAAAGCCCACGGGCCGAGATCTTTACCAGCGCCGGGGGGAAAGCCAGCTTCGTGCGCGAGGCCGAGACCTGGGTGGACCTGGGACTGCACCCGCAGATTGTCTCCTGCTATTATGTGCGCACAATTGATGAGATTCCGCGCGTCTTTGCGGAGTACGTGGAGGGGGGCAGCCTGAAGGACTGGATCGAGGACCAGCGCCTGTACGCCGGGGGAAAGGGCAAGGCGCTGGAGCGGATGCTGGATATCGCCATCCAGTTTGCCTGGGGGCTGGCCTATGCCCATGAGAAGGGATTGGTGCACCAGGATGTCAAGCCGGCAAACGTGCTGATCACGCCGGATGGGGTGGCCAAGGTGAGTGACTTTGGGTTGGCCAAGGCGCGCGCCGCGGCCGGGGAAGGGGCAGCGCCCGGCCCAGACCGCCGAGGAGCGATCCTGCCGGCGGCTGCCCATCCTCCCGGGGGGAGCCTGCAGGTCAGCTTTGGCGGTATGACGCCGGCCTACTGCTCGCCGGAGCAGGCTCGCAGAGCCGCAGTCTCGCGCAAAACAGACCTGTGGAGCTGGGGGCTATCAGTGCTGGAGATGTTCAGCGGGGAAGTGACCTGGTACAGCGGCCAGGCTGCCGGCGAGGCGCTGGAAGGCTACCGGGAGACGGGAGCGGAAAACAAGGAAATTCCTGCCATGCCGGATAGCATGGCGGAGCTGCTCGGGCAGTGCTTCCAGCAGAACCCAACCGATCGCCCCCAGGATATGGAGGCGATCGCCGCCCAACTGCAGCGGATCTACCAGGCGACCACCGGCAAGGCCTACCCGCGCAAGATCCCCAAATCGGTTGACTTGCTGGCCGATTCGCTCAACAACCGCGCCCTCACCCTGCTGGATCTCAACAAAGCGGCCGAAGCCGTCCAGGCCTGGGAAAATGCTCAGCAAGCCGCCCCGCATCATCTCGAGACGATCTTCAACGTTGGATTTTGGCGCTGGACCCACGGCGAATACGCCGATAGCGCCCTGCTGGAACGCCTGAACGAGCTTCAGGGGATCTACAAGGATCAGGTCGACTATTGGTACCACCTGGGCTGTGTTCACACCAGCCGGGGCGACCTGGTGGAAGCCGCGGCCTGTTTTTCGAGGTGCCTTGAGCGATCCCCCGACGATCCACCGGTCCTGCTTGCGCTGGCGCTCGTGCAGCTCAAAACCCCTGGCAAGCAAACTGAAGCACAAGAAGCGCTATCTCGCCTATGCGAAAGTGGACCGGAATGGCTGCAGGACCGGCTGGGCGCTTCCCAACCGCTCCAGGCGCTGAACCGCCTGGAACCGGTCGATCTACCCATTGGGCGATTGTCACGCTACCTGGAGGCGAAAGTGGTTGCCCCGCCCCCCGGGCAAGCGCCCATCCGGCGGGCTTACGTTCCCATCCGCTATCCGATGTCCGGCGGCACATCGATGTGGGTGCAGGAGGTTACATTTGCAGCGGATGGCCAAAGCGCATACTCGACCCAGGCAGGAAAAATCAAGCAATGGGATGTGCTCAGCGGAGACCTGATTCGCGAGTTGGGCATCCCGGCGCTCGGTTTTCACGCCTTCACGCCGGATGGCAAGTCCGTCGTCGGCGCCCAACAGGGCCAGGTCTGCCGGTACGATTTAGCGACGGAGGCCTGCCTGGGTTCGATGACTATCCCGGTCGGGAAAAGCGGCGCGTTGAAAATCAATGACATCAACCCCAACCGGAGCGGGGAGCGAATACTTCTCAGCACCAGCGGGCTGGAAGGCACCTTCATCCTCGATCTTACCCGAGCCGCAATTCTAGGTACTTATGAAATCATGGGGCGAGCGCAACACCTGCAATCCACCGGCGGCTTTACCCCCTCCGGGAGGCTGGTAATCACCGGGGGAGGCAATTCCGTCTGCGTCTGGAACCTGGCAGATGGGCTCTTGCGACGGGTGATCAGCACCGGCAAGGGGCTCGAAGATGGCTGGATCAGATTCCTGATCCCCTTGCCGGACAACCGGCGGGTTTTATTGGGCACCCACAGCGGCGCCTTGCAGATCTGGGATTTTGAAGCCGGGCGGTGCCTGCACAGGCTGGAGGGGCACACCAATGCCCTGTTTGGGATGGCGATCTCCCAAGATGGGCGGCGGGCGCTCTCCGCCAGCCATGATATGACCATGCGCTTATGGGATTTGGACCGACCGCAGTGCCTGCGCACTTTCACAGAGTTTACTGACACAGTTTCAGCGGTGGCATTTTCCCCGGATGGCGAGCAATGCCTGTCTGGGGGGCACGACGGTAAGCTCCGCCTGTGGCAGATCAATTATCCGCGGGGAGAGTACGCTCCGCTGGCGCCGGTCTTCAGACCCATCCTGTGCAAGCCCGCTTCTGCCCTGGCCGCCTTGCAGGTGGCAGAGCAACAGGGCAGCCGGCTGGATACGATCGAGAAGCTGATCCAGGCCAGCGCCTGGGCAGATGCCTACGCCGGTTTGCGCCAGGCGCAAGCCCAGCCCGGTTATGGTCAGAACGCGGAAATCTTAAGCCGGATCGCCCAGGCCGGCTTGCACGGCAGGCGCCTGGCGCTGCACGACGCCTGGCTATTGGGTACGCTGGGGACGCACACAGAAAAGGTACAGGTAGTGGCCATCTCGGAAGACCAGCGCCTGGCCGCATCGGCCGGGGACGATGGGGAAGTGATTTTCTGGGATTTCCCCGGCAAGCAGCGCCTGGGGGCATATCGACCGCCCCGCCCAATCGGGCGCGATCGTCTTACCGCCCTGTCATTTTCCACGGATGGACGCACCGCCCTGGTGGGCAGCTCGAATTGGGCCGGGACCAACAAAACCTGCCTGGTGGAGGTAGCGAGTTGCCGCCTGCTGAAGTCAATCGAACACCCACCAAAGACCTACGTGGACAAGGTTTATTTTTACCCGGATAACCAGCATGCCCTGGTGCGCGCCAACGGGATCGAGATCTTTGACCTGGCCAGCGGGCAGCTGACAACCAAACCCGAAGTGCAAAAAGTAGCCCTGGCTTCAGCCGTCTTACCCGTGGATGCGCGTTTCCTGCTCCACCATCCGGGCGAGCAGGAAACTTTGCTCCTGGACATGCTCTTCCAGGAGCAAATTGGGCGCTGGCCGTCGAACCTGCGCCATTACCGTTTTGCAGTCGCCGGGGATCGCAGCCTGGTGGTGATGGGAGGGGATTATGGCCGCCTGGAAGCCTGGGCGCTGCCCTCTGCCGAGCCGCTTTACCAGTGGAAGGAACATGCCGATTCGATCAACCAGGTCTTGTTGACCCCCGACGGCGGCTGGGCGATCAGCGCCTCGGGAGATATCTCGCGCTGCAAGGATGCCACTATCCGCATCTGGAGCCTGCGCACCGGGAAATGCGAAAAAGTGCTCCAGGGGCATACCGACCGGATTGAGAGCCTGGCGCTCAGCCCGGATGGGCGCTTCCTGGTCTCGGGCAGCTCCGACCGCAGCGTGTGCGCCTGGGAGCTGGATTGGGAGTACGAATTTCCAGCTCAAGCCGATTGGGATGCCCGGGCGCAGGTACACCTGGAAACATTCCTGAAGCTGCACCCTGCGGATGGAAAAGGCCTTTTACGATCACTCAAGCCGGCCTGGAGCGATGCCGATGTCCAACGCCTGCTTGTAGAGCTGGGTTATCGCGGTTATGGCTGGCTGCGCGCCGAAGGGGTGCGGCGCAGGCTGGGGGAGATGGCGAGGGGAGGCTGATACCTAGCCAGTTGAAGTCCATGCGCCTTGTTCCTTGGTACACGACGGGGAAGACTGTCACGGGACGGTAGGCGTAGAGCGACCATCAGCCTCCGAGAAGTCTATGGGATTTAGATGGGTTGATGCCAGGAAGCCGCAAGTGAGAATCCAGGATTCTTGTTATCGCTGGCCGGCGATGGGGTGCTTCCGACAAAAATGAAAGACCAGTTTTCGCTAGCTTTCACTTGACAATTCATTTTCTAAGGTTATATTCAATCATAGAGGGAGCAACTAAATGCGATGTTTTGGAGAACAAGAAACATCGGTAAGGTCATGCCACCAGATTGGGCAGGAGGGTTGATATGAAACGCAGGCAGGATATCAATTGGCCAGGGAGTAAGAAATGGGCTACTCTCCAGAAAGGTTATTGTTTGGGGATTGTCCTTGTGATACTTCTTGGTTTGGCAGGATTTGATCGTCAGGTGCCGGTCATCTTTCGTCATCAGCCCATAAAACGTAACCAAGCTTTGGCTTCTCTTCCAGGCGAAACTTCTAGAATCGAGACATTGACACAAACCACCGGGTTGCTCACTTACCTACCAATTGTCAATGGAATCACCCGAAACTACAGCTTGACGATCTGGCATGGTCTGAATGACTCTCAGGCAGCAGCCTATCAACAAGTGATGGCTGATTACCACCAACTGCACCCGAATGTATCCATCACTATGCAAAAACAGGATGACCTGTATGGCGCAATCAAATCGGCTGTACCTCTGGGGTCTGGCCCGGATATCGCCATTGGCCCTAATGACTGGATTGGAGATCTGGTGGAGAATAACTTGATCGTTACGATAGATCCTTATCTTCCAGCAGATTATCTTGTAAACACATTTGAGCCAGCGGCAGCGAATGGGGTAATTTACAAAACTCAGGGTTGGGCTATTCCCGATACGCAAGAAGGTATTGCGCTGGTATACAACAAAAGCGTGATTACCAGCACCGAGCTTCCTAACCCAACAGATTTCAATGATTTATTAACCAAGGCAACTCAATACCAGCTATCGCATCCAGGTAAAACTTATCTCTGCAACCAGGGTTTAGGAGGAACCGATTCCTACCATGTCGCGCCAATTTACTTTGGCCATGGCCTGAATAATTATGGCGGGTACGTGGATGAAAATGGAGTGGCCTATCTGGATACCGCCGAAGCCCTGGCAGCGGCGAATTGGATCAATAGCTTTCGCCCATATGGGACGCCAAATGGCGAGTACTCCATCTGCCAGAACGGTTTGATAGCTGGAAGTATTGCGATCTGGTGGACGGGTCCCTGGGCGCTTCCGGAAATCAATAATTCTGGGATTTATTACGGGATTGCTCCGATGGGCAATCCATTCGTTGGGATTAAGGGATACCTTGTTACAACGAACGCGATCAGCCGCGGAAATGCGCCCGCGCTTTATGATCTGTTGCAGTATTTTGGAAGCCCTGAGGTGCAAAAACAGATCACACTGGCAAATTCCACAATACCGGCCAACACCCAATCATTAAACGATCCAGCCGTACAGGCCAACTATAACATTAAGCAATTTGGTTTAGCTCTACATGCCGGTGTACCAATGGGCAATTCGAAATATGCAGCTTGCCAGTGGGTTCCAGTTGGCGACGAGACATTAAATGTGTGGATCGGCTTTAAAACCCCGGCAAATGCCATGGCAGATGCTCAGGCAGCCATCGAGACTTGCATTAGCGGATTACCATGATATTTGATTAGAGGTGCCTGAGATCATCTCCGTATGCAATCGCTAGTGGGCTAGGTAATTTTTCTGGTCATCGCCTATCTGGCGGTTGGCGCCATAGGAGCCAGCCAGCAAACTCTGCCACGCGTGCAGTCGATAGGAAATTAAACCCCGGTGCATCTGGTGATCAAGGTGTCTTTCCTGGGAAGTTGGAGCGTAGGTCTTTAATATCCGGCCACTCCTCGTACCCACCCTCCCCATGGCTGGTATAATCGGGGCGCAACACCCCAAACCGAAAAGGAGCCGAACCGACCATGGACAACCGCTGGGTGCAGGAATTTCCTGGCAACATCTCCATTTGT
>CAZAGA010000210.1:0-6243 GCA_964484335.1 uncultured Anaerolineaceae bacterium | reverse complement strand
TTGAAGCGCTCTTCGGCATCCGGCGCCTTGTTGACATCTGGGTGATACTGGCGCGCTAAACGCCGAAAGGCCGACTTGACCTCTTCGGCGGTGGCGTTTTTAGGCACCCCCAGGACTTCGTAATAGTCACGATCGCTCATATAAACTCAGCAGAAAGAAATGCGAGTTGGCTCGTCGCCCAGCCAGGGCGACGAGCCAATTCGTCAATGAATCAGGCGTTACGGAATTCGCCGTCTACGACGTTATCGTCGGGGCCGTTTTGGCTGGTGGACGCGCCGGGGCCACTGGGGTCGGTCGGGCCAGCACCTGGGGCCTGCTGGTAAGCTGCAGCGCCAACTTTTTGCAGCTCCTGGCTCAACTCATCGGTCAGGCGTTTGATTGTTTCAACGTCCTGTCCGTTCATCACTTCGCGTAGCCGGGCAACCCGGTCCTCGACATTCTTGCGGGTTTCAGCCGGCACTTTATCGCCCAGGTCGCGCAGTACCTTATCGGCGCTATAGGCGACATTATCGGCGTTATTGTGGGCTTCGATCAATTCCTTGCGCTTGCGATCTTCTTCAGCATGGATTTCGGCATCCTTACGCATGCGCTCGACCTCATCCTCGCGTAGGCCAGACGAGGCGGTGATCGTGATGTGCTGGCTGCGTCCAGTGGCTTTGTCAGAGGCAGTTACTTTGATAATCCCATTGGCGTCAATATCGAAGGTCACTTCAATCTGCGGAACGCCGCGCGGGGCAGGTGGAATGCCATCTAGGTTGAACTTCCCCAGGCTCTTGTTATCGCTGGCCATTGGGCGTTCACCCTGCAGGACGTGGATCTCAACCTGGGTCTGGCCGTCGCCGGCAGTGGAGAAGATCTGGCTCTTGCGGGTCGGGATGGTGGTGTTGCGTTCAATCAACGGGGTAGCCACGCCGCCTAGCGTTTCAACCGACAGGGTGAGCGGGGTGACGTCCAGGAGCAGGATATCTTTCACTTCGCCGCCCAGGACGCCAGCCTGGATGGCCGCGCCAACCGCAACCACCTCATCCGGGTTAACGCCTTTGTGTGGCTCCTTGTTAAACAGCTTGCGAACTGCTTCCTGCACGGCGGGCATACGGGTCATTCCACCAACCAACACCACCTCGTCAATTTGCGAAGGCTGCTTGCTGGCGTCTTTCAGCGCCTGGCGTACCGGTCCTAAGGATCGTTCGATCAAGTCGCCGGTCAACTGGTCAAGCTTGGCTCGGGTCAGGGTCATGACTAGGTGCTTCGGGCCACTGGCGTCGGCGGTGATGTAGGGCAGGTTAATCTCGGTCTGCAGCGTGCTGGAAAGTTCAATCTTGGCTTTCTCAGAGGCTTCTTTTAGACGCTGGAGCGCCTGGCGATCTCGGCGCAGGTCGATCCCATTTTCTTTCTGGAAATCGCTGGCCAGGAAGTCAATGATACGCTGGTCAAAGTCATCGCCGCCCAGGAAAGTGTCACCGTTGGTGGATTCGACTTCAATCACACCTTCACTGACGTCCAGGATGGAAATATCAAAGGTGCCTCCGCCAAGGTCATACACAGCGATCACTTCGTTTTTCTTCTTTTCCAGGCCATAGGCTAGCGAAGAAGCGGTCGGCTCGTTGATAATCCGCATCACTTCCAGGCCAGCAATCTTGCCGGCGTCCTTAGTTGCATTGCGCTGGGCGTCGTTAAAGTAAGCCGGCACGGTGATCACCGCCTGGGTGATTGTTTCACCCAGGTAGGCCTCGGCATCGGCTTTCAATTTGCCGAGGATCATGGCCGAGATTTCAGGTGGGGAATATTCTTTCCCGTCAAGTACGACCCGCACGTCGCCGTTAGGTGCTTCGGCTACTTTATATGGGACGCGCGAGATCGCTTTTTGAACTTCAGAGTCGCTGAATTTCCGTCCCATGAAGCGCTTGATCGAAAAGACGGTGTTTTCGGGATTAACGACGCCCTGATTGCGAGCTGGACGACCGATCAGGCGCTCGTGGTTCTTATTGACTGCAACGACAGAGGGCACCAGGCGCTCTCCTTCGCGCGAAGGAATGACCGCCGGTTCGCCGCCTTCCATCACGGCAACTACTGAGTTGGTGGTTCCTAAATCGATACCAATGATCCTTGCCATAATTATGCCTCCAGGTGTGTTCTTTGGATGGTTTGTTTTGTTGTTTAGCTTTAGTCTGCTACCCGGACCAAAGCCGGCCGCAATACTTTTTCGCCCAGCAGGTAGCCTTGCTTGAGTACTTCGGTGACATGACCGCTGGGGACGGTATCGCTGGGTTCGAGCGAGATCGCCTCATGCAGGTTTGGATCGAACGGCTGACCTTGGACTTGCATCGGTTTGACGCCTTCGCTGTCCAGGATGTTAATTAGTTTCCGGTAAATTAATTCGATCCCGTTTGACCAGAGCGCGCCGTCGCCTTCTTGGGGCCGGTTTTTAAAGGCTAGTTCCAGGTCATCGACGACTTCGAGATAGCGTTTAACAATGCTGCCAGCTGCTCGGAGATAGGTTTCGCTTTGCTCGCGTTCAATGCGCTTTTTGTAATTAGCAAATTCAGCTCGCGAGCGCTGCCAACCGTCCAGGTACTCTTCAGCTTTCGATTGTGATTCGGCCAAATCTTTTTTTAATTTTTCAATTGTTTCAGCCTCAACCAGCGGTTGTTCAAACCGAATATCTTCAACCGCGCTGTTTTCAGTCGGTGTCGTTTGTGTTTCGTTATGTTGAGCATCCGTTTTTTTCTTGGTCATGCCTCTCTCCACTACTCATTTTCGCCAGGCCGGCTTTCCAGCATCAGGATACAGGACCGCGCCTGGTTGGGTATTTTATTCAGCGTGCAAGTCTGTGACCAGATCGCTTAGCAAGCCAGCCACAAAGCGGACAGCGGAAATGGTTCTCCCGTAGGGCATGCGGATTGGGCCGAGTACACCCAGCATCCCAGTGGCCAGGCCAGGCACGCCATAACGGGCCAGAACGATTGAGCAATCGCGCAGCTCCTGCCAGGTCCCCTCGCCACCGATCAGGACCTGGACGCCGCCCATTTCACTGTTTAGCATGGTTCGCGAAAGCAGGTCTTCCAGCAAGGGGCGTTCTTCCAGGATGCGCAGAGCGTTGCGGGCAACATCCATTTCGCTGAACTCTGGCTCGGCCAGCACCTGACTCAAACCGTCCCGATATACTTCGCCCGTTAAAACCTCGCCAGTCCGGCGCATATCTTCCAGGATCAAGCGGATAATGTCTTGCTCCAGCGCTCCAAGCGGCGTATTAGCTGTGCTATAGACCAACCTGGTAATTTCTTCGGCATGCAGCCCGGCCAGCAGGCTATTCAATCCCTGTGCGGTGGTGCTCAGGCGTTCCTGGGTGACCGGTTCTGCCAGCGCCAGCATCTGCTGGCTGACCTCGCCGGCTGCCAGGACCAGCACCATCAACACCTGCCGGCCATGAGTGGCGATCAGCTCGACATGCTTAAAAACGGGCTGCTCGGGGTGTGGTGCGGTAACCAGCGAAGCGCCTTGGGATTGCTGAGCCAGTACCGACGCAGCCAGGCGCATCCAGCGATCAACATCCAGGCCAGCCTGGTAAAATTGGTGGCTGATCGTCCGCTTGGTGGTGTCCGGTAGGTCAGTCTGCCCCATCAACTTGCGCACAAAATAGCGATAGCCATCCTCGGTCGGGACTCGCCCGGCTGAGGTATGTGGCTGGCGTAAATAGCCGAGCTCGGTGAGGGCCATCATCTCGGCCCTGATTGTCGCCGGGCTCATTTTCAGGCCATACGCCTCAACCAGGTGAAACGATCCAACGGGCTGCGCCAGCTCAAGATAATCGCGGATCACCAACGCTAAGATGAGTTTCTGTCTTTCGGTTAACTCGGCCATCGCAAGGTTCCAAATTTTAGCACTCTCCACACGAGAGTGCTAATTATCTAAATAAAATCATACCACGCTGGAAAAGGAACGTCAAGCAAGGCAAGCTGGCGGAGGGGATTTCTTATATTTATCTAACATGTCTGGCTGGTGTCGGTTGGGTGGCTAGCCAGGGTAACGTTGGAGCATGCGCAGGGTTGCATTGAAATCTTTAGGGTAAGGTGCCTCGAGGTGGAGGCTCGAATCATCAACTGGATGGAAGAAATCGAGGGAGTAAGCATGCAGGGCAGTGCGGTGAATTAAGGGGCATTCCGGTGCCACCCCAGTGCCGAAGCTGGGTTTCAGGTCAGACAGAAACAGCGCCGTGCCTCCACCGTACAACGCATCTCCCAGGATTGGCAGGTCGATGGCGGCCAGGTGAGCGCGAATTTGGTGGGTGCGCCCGGTATGTGGGAGCGCCTCCAGCCAGGTAAAACGTGCGAATATTCCCAGGGTTCGGAAAATGGTTTCGGCAGGCTTTCCCCGCCGGAGATTGACCACCGTACGGTGCTGGCGGTCGCCATCCGGCTGGAGAGGTAGGCTGACAAGCCGCTCGGTCCAGTCCGGCCGACCGCAAATGATCGCTTGGTAGCGTTTAGAGACTTGGCGCTGCTCGAACTGGGAGTTCAAATGCTGGTGAGCGGCAGCGCTGCGCGCCAGCAGGACGATCCCGCTGGTGTCGCGGTCCAGCCGGTGGACGATCCACAGTCGCCCAAATATTGGCTCAAGCAGGGATTTCAGGTGGGGCGCGTTGGGGTCATAGCCATCTGGCAGACTGTGCAGGCCAGCGGGTTTGTTGACCGCCAGCAAGGCTTCATCTGCATAGATAATCTGCAATTGCCTGGCAGGATTGCCAGGCAATTGCAGGTCGCTACGCGTCATAGCCGTTTGGATTTTGGGATTGCCAGCGCCAGGAGTCGGCGCACATCTCATCCAGGCCGAGCGCAGCCTTCCAACCCAGTTCGCGTTCGGCTTTGGACGGATCGGCGAAACTGACCGGCAGATCTCCAGGACGGCGAGGGGCTATTCGATAGGGAATCGGGCGGCCGCTGGCTCTGGCGAAGGCCTGGACGACTTCCAGAACGCTGTTGCCGTGGCCAGTGCCCAAGTTATAAATGACAATGCCCGGCTGGCTGGACAGCTTCTCTAGCGCTTTCAGGTGGCCGCGCGCCAGGTCGACCACATGGATGTAATCTCGAACACAAGTACCATCGGGGGTCGGGTAATCATTCCCGAAGACATGCAGTTCGGCTCGCCTACCGACGGCAACCTGGGCGATGAACGGCATCAGGTTGGTTGGGATGCCCTGGGGATCCTCTCCAATCCTGCCGCTGGGGTGAGCGCCGACTGGGTTGAAATACCGTAACAAGATAATATTCCAGCCTGGATTGGCAGTGTGGAGATCTTTCAGGATCTGTTCCATCATCATCTTTGTCCAGCCATAAGGATTGATCACACCGCCGGTGGGCATTTCTTCGTGCAGTGGGGGTTGGTTGATCTCGCCGTACACCGTGGCAGAGGAGCTGAAGACCATGTTCTTGACCTGGTGGGCTTCCATCACCTGGCAGAGGTGGATCGTGCCGGTCAGATTGTTATGGTAATAGCGCAACGGCTGAGCGACGGATTCGCCCGGCGCTTTTAGGGCGGCGAAATGGATCACCGCCTCGATTGCCTCGTTGCGAAAAACCTGCTCCAAGCCAGATTTATCCAATAGATCGACTGGGTAAAAGGTCAGGGCACGACCGGTTATCTCCTGGACGCGGCGCAGCGATTCCTGCTTGCTGTTAACCAGGTTATCAACCACTACCACCTCGTAGCCAGCCTGTAAGAGCTCCAGGCAGGTATGGCTGCCAATATAACCGGCGCCGCCGGTGACCAGAATTTTCATGGGGCTTTCTCCGTTTAATCGTTTGCAGGGCTGATCGATATCTCGACTGCAGGTGCCTGGCTTGCCTCGCCGCGCCGGACGCCGCTCATCAACACGAACGCACCGATCAGGAAAAGCGGGCCAAGCAGCATGACATTATTATAGTTGTTGCCGGTGAGCTGCACCAGCCAGCCATTGATGTTCGGGCCAGCGATCGCAGCCAGGGTGGAAAACAGGTAGTAAAGGCCGGTATAGGTGCCGATTTTCTCAGGAACTGTCATATCGACGACCATGGGAAGCGAGTTGATGTTAATCAGCGACCAGGCAATCCCGGCCAGCATCAGGAATACGCCAATCACCGGCACGACGCCCAGGACGGGCAATTTGGTCAGGGGGGTGGTCAGGGTTTCGATCGGCAGGACGAAAATCCCAGCCAGTAGTAGGGCCATCAGGGCGATCCCGGCCTGGATGGTTTTCCGGCGCCCGAT
>CAZAGA010000209.1:3869-6251 GCA_964484335.1 uncultured Anaerolineaceae bacterium | reverse complement strand
CGGCCGATATCCACCAGGCACATCCGGCACATCCCGACCGGCTCCATCTTCGGATGGTAGCAGAAAACCGGGATATCGATCCCTATCTTTTTTGCAGCGTCCACAACCAACGTTCCTTCCGGAACGGTGACTGCTTTGCCATCGATTGTCAGGTTCACCATTTTTGGCATAGGTTTTTCGATGCTCCACGCGATCACGGTTAAGACCGGACGTTTACCTTGAAATCATTCGGAAAACGATCAATACCACTTAATACAGCTTCAATCGAGAACTCGCCCAACGCGCACAGGCACTTGCCCTTGATCTGGCTGGCGACTTCGTGCAGCAGGGCGACATCTTCTTGTTTATAGTCCTGGCCAGCCAGTTTTTCGGTCAGGTGGCTCATCCAGAAGGTGCCTTCCCGGCAGGGGGTGCATTTGCCGCACGATTCGTGGCGGAAGAAGTGGATGGTTTTATTAATTAGCCAGGGAATGCTGACCGAGTCGTCTACCACAATCACCGAGGCCGAGCCAAGCTGGGCCCCAACGCGCGGGACGCTTTCATAATCCATCGGGGTATCAAGCGCCTCTTCCGTGGCGACAATCAGCGACGAGCTGGCCCCGGCCGGCATGATGGCTTTGATCGGATTGCCGTTCAGGATTCCCCCGCCATAGTTGTAAATCAACTCGCGGAAAGTGACTCCTAGGGGCAGCTCATAATTGCCTGGGCGGACGACGCTGCCCGAAAGCGAGAAAATCTTCGTCCCAGGGCTTTTGTCGGTGCCGAGCTGGCGATACCAATCTGAGCCGTTGGCCAGGATCAGCGGGACGTTGGCCAGGGTCTCGACATTATTGACAATCGTCGGTTTGCCGTACAAGCCGAAGGAGGGGGGGAAGGGCGGGCGCAGGCGCGGCTGGCCGAGTTTTCCCTCAATCGACTCGAGCATGGCGGTTTCTTCGCCGCAAATATACGCCCCGGCGCCCAGGTGGGTGTAAAGCCGCAGGGAATAATTCGTGCCAAACAGGTTCTCGCCCAGCAGGCCGGCGGCTTCCAACTCGGCGATTTTTTGATCCAGTTGGGCGGCAATCGGCCAAAATTCGCCGCGCAAGTAGACATACGCAGCATTGGCCTGGACCGCAAAAGCGCAGATCGCTAATCCTTCCAGGAACTGAAAGGGATTGAATTCCATGATCTCGCGGTCTTTGAAGGTGCCAGGCTCCGATTCATCGGCGTTGGCGACCACGTAATGCGGAAAGTTCTTGTTATCGATAAAATTCCATTTCAGGCCGGTCGGAAAGCCAGCGCCGCCCCGGCCGCGCAGGCCGGATGCTTTGACGATCTCGACCACTTCGGCCGGCGTTTTGGTCGTGACGACCTGGTGGAAGGCCTGGAAGCCGCCGTTCGCGCGGTACACCTCGAGTTGGTCGATCTGGGGAATCACGCGATGGCGCAGTAGACGAATATACTGGTCGGGGATGGTGGGTTGCGTTGCAGGAGCAGCTTCCATGTTTACCTTCGCTTCCCGGCGGCTTCGGCGCGCAGCGTATCGATCAAGGCCATTGCGCTATCCACCGACTGGTTTTCATGATAGATCAATCCATCGCCGGATTGGACCTGGAACATCGGCGCTTTGTCGCAAGCTGCCAGGCACATCACCGCTTCGACGGTAATCAGCCCATCGGCGGTGGTCTCTCCGGGTTTGATATTGAGCCGTTTGCATAGCTCTTCCAGGAATTGATCGGCCCCGCGCAGGGCACAAGGCAGGTCGGTGCAGACCTGGATGCGGTAGCGGCTGGTGGGCTGCTCATAGTACAGGCTGTAGAAACCGGCAATCGAAGCAACCTCGGTGCGGTCCAGCTCAAGAATCTCGGCGATATCCTGCATCCCCGCCAGGCTGGCATACAGGCGGCCGGTTTCGTGGACCGAATCGCGCTGCGCCAGGTAAAGCAGGGGCATCACCGCCGAGCGCTTGTGCTCGGCCGGGTATTTGGCGAGAATGGCTTGAATTTCGTTAGGGTATTTTTCTAGCAGTTTGTTCATATAGGTTCGCCTGTTTTCCGGCTTACCGGTCAATGTCGCCCAAGACGATATCCGCCGTACCGATCAAGGCGACCAGGTCTGCCACCAGGTGGCCCTTGGAAAGCATGGGCAGGATTTGAATATTGTTGAAGGAGGGCGTGCGCCAGTGCACCCGGTAGGGCTTCGGGCTGCCATCGCTGACCAGGTACACCCCTAACTCGCCGCGCGGTGATTCGATCGCCGAGTAGACCGCTCCAACCGGTGGGGTAAAGCCTTCCGTCCAGAGCTTGAAATGGTGGATGACGGCTTCCATGCTGGTGCCCAGCTCGGAGCGCGGCGGCGGGACGTATTTCCGGTTATTGCTGCGCACCGGGCCATACGGCA
>CAZAGA010000209.1:0-3769 GCA_964484335.1 uncultured Anaerolineaceae bacterium | reverse complement strand
GTCATCACCTCGGCTTTCAGGTAGGTCTTGGACTCCATGTTTTTCTCGACCCCGGTGTGCAGAAAGCCGATGTCCGGGATGACGGTGATCACTTTTTCGCCGTCCAGCTCAAGCAGCAGGCGCAGCACGCCGTGCGTGCTGGGGTGCTGCGGGCCCATATTCAATAAGAGGGTTTCACCTTCCAGCGCCCGCTCAGTGACCAGATGCGTCATCCCATCCAGCACGGCTTCGGAAGGGGGTAATGTTTGACGGACGATACCTTGTTCTTCCATAGCGTCTATTCCTTGGGATTCAGCTTTTTGGCCTGGATTTGTTCGTAGTTGAAGGTGAACTGGGGCTCTTCATATCCTAATGGATAATCCTTGCGCAGCGGGTGCCCGGCCCAGTCATGCGGCATCAGGATGCGGCGCAGGTCGGGGTGCCCGGCAAAGCGAATCCCGAATAAGTCCCAACATTCCCGTTCGTACCAATCTGCGTTGGGGAAGACGCCGGTCAGCGATGGGGCGATCGGTTCGTTGCCGTTCAGGGGGACGGTGATTGACAGGATCAGGTCGCGCGAGATGGAGCGCAGCTGGCAAACCAGGTGGAAGCGCGGCGTTTCTTCTGGCCAGAAATCGACTGCGGTTTCGTCGATCAGCATTTCAAAGCCTTCCGCATCGCGCAACATTTGGCAGACGGGGATTAACTGGTCCGGGCTCACCTGGACGGTTACGTCGCCGCGAAACTCACTGACCGGTACATTAAACCGTTCGACCAGGCGGTGGGTTACTTCTTCCAGTCCGGCCATGGTCGTTTGCTCGGTTTTCGGGGATGGTGTGGTGTGGGGTGCATCGTTCATAAACCCTGGCGCTCCTTAATCTCTCAGTTTTACGTGCTCGCCCTTGACTTTTTCGTGCAGGGTCAGAATCCCATGGATCAGCGCCTCGGGGCGCGGTGGGCAGCCCGAAACATAGACATCGACCGGCACCACTTCATCTACACCCTGAACAATGGCGTAGTTATTGAAGACCCCGCCGCAGGAGGCGCAGTCGCCCATCGCGATAACCCATTTGGGTTCGGGCATTTGATCGTATAACCGGCGCAGGACCGGGGCCATTTTGCGTGAGACCCGCCCGGCCACAATCATCAAGTCCGATTGGCGCGGGCTGGCGCGCATCAGCTCCATGCCGAAGCGGCTCATATCGTAATTGGCCGCCTGCGCGCCCATCATTTCAATCGCACAGCAGGCCAGGCCGAACAGCATCGGCCACATCGAGTTGGTGCGTGCCCAGTTAATCACATCATCCAGCTTCGCAGTGACTACCCCCATGCTGCCGGATTTTTCTTCTTGTACGGAGAGGGTTGGTTTTACTCCCATTCTAGTGCACCTACCTTCCAGGCATAGATGTATCCTGCGAGCAGAATACCAATAAAGATCAGCATTTCCACCAGGCCAAATAAACCAAGCTGCTTAAATACAACCGCCCAGGGGAGGAAAAAGACCACTTCGATATCGAATAAGATGAAAAGAACGGCGACCAGGTAAAATGCTATCGGCATGCGGCGCGTGCCGGGCCCGAATGGGCGCATCCCTGACTCGTAGGGGGCGGATTTGCGCTCGGTCGGCCGGCGAGGTCCAAAGAAATGCCCCAGCACAACCACCAGAATGGCCAGCCCCGTGGCTAATAAGACCAGGATGATAATCGGTAAATACTCAACAGGCATTTAATTCTCTCCGCGCATCCAGGTGAGATAGAAACTCGACAAATTTTGTAGAGTTTTGTGAATTAGAGTGAAGTGTATCATAACGGTTGTCGGGTGTCAAATTTCACAAACTTAATGCTAATCCAATGCTGGCAGCTTTGGTTTTATATTATGGTGGCTGAGCTGCCTTAGGTGAGGAAATCGCGCAGTTGCCGGCTGCGGGTCGGGTGGCGCAGCTTGCGCAAAGCCTTGGCTTCGATTTGGCGGATGCGCTCGCGAGTTACATTGAAGTATTGGCCGACCTCTTCCAGGGTGTGATCCTTGCCATCCACCAGGCCAAAGCGTTGCTCGAGCACCTGTCGCTCGCGTTCGGAGAGCACCGCCAGGGCGTTTTTGATCGACTCGCGCAGCATTTCGCGCACGGCTGAATCCATTGGCTCGGGTGCTTCTTCGTCTTCGATGAAATCGCCCAACAGGCTGTTATCTTCGCTGCCGACCGGGCTTTCAAGCGACATCGGCTCTTCCATCGCACGCAAGATCCGGTTAACTTTGGCCGCTGCTCTCAGCCAGCGCTTGCGTAAATGTTCGTCCACCGGGGTGGAATTGGCCAGGGAGCGCATAATCGCCTGGGTGTCTTTGGGCTCCAGGTAGCCGGCTTCCAGGGCGATGTCTTCCGAGGTTGGCTCACGGCCCAGCTCCTGGATTAATTTGCGCTGCACCCGCAGCAACCGGTTGATCGATTCGAAGATATGCACCGGGATGCGGATTGTGCGGGCCTGGTCGGCGATCGAGCGGCTGATTGACTGGCGAATCCACCAGGTGGCGTAGGTGCTGAACTTGTAACCGCGCGTTGGGTCGAACTTGGTCACTGCTCGCAGCAGGCCGATATTGCCTTCCTGGATCAAATCCAGGAAGGAGCTGCCCCGGCCGATGTAACGTTTGGCGACGCTGACTACCAGGCGCAAATTGGCCCGGATGATCGATTGGCGCGCTTCGGCGGTGCGCTGGCGAATCTGCTCGATTTCAGCCTTCAGCGCCCCAGGCTCAGGCAAATACTGCATGAAAGTCCGGATCGTTGGCAGGGTGGCGTGCCGGGCGAGATGCTTCTGCAGGTGTTCGAGGACCGAATCCGGCAGTAAATAAAGGTCCATGAAAACTGCAAACGCATGGCGCGCCACACCATCCCACAGGTGGTCGTGCCCCCACAGCCCATTATCCAGGTAGGCGCGCAGGTAGGACGGGGCGTTGCATTGCCAGGTGGTGTGCAAGACTGAGACCTCGGCTATAACCAGGTGCAGATCGGGGCAATTAAAACCCAGCCGGTTGGTATCTTCCAGCAGCCGTTTCCAGGTAATGGTCAGGTCTTTGTAAACCGCCCGGTATAGATCGCGGACCGGCAAGATGGCAACTAAATCTTTGAGCGGCTCGTGCCCTCCAGACGGCGCTGGCGCGGGCTCTTTGCTGCTGCGGAAGAGCTGCTGGCCAAGCAGCTCCAGGTGGTGGGCGGCTTCCAGCCGGGCGGATAGCCAGAATTCCTGGTCCGGATCGAGCAGGTCGATATTACCGATCTCTTTCAAGTATAAACGGACTGGATCTTCGCTGATCTCACCGGCCAGCCGGGGATCGTTAACCAGGGAAGTCGTTTCTTCGGGAATCAATTCTTCCAGCTCATCGGCCTGGATTAGCAGCGCCTCATCATCCGGTTCATCGTTCTTCTGTCGCGCTTCTCCGTCGTCGAGCTCCTCGATATCTTGATCCAGCAGAGCCTCTAATTCATCGATTTCGAGCGGATCGAAGGGCTCCGGGTTGGGTTCGTGGCCAGCGCTTGGTAGAGCGCTGGCAGGTTCGGAGTCGTCTTCCGGGAACGGGATGCGGCTGAGGGGGTCCATTTTCTTTGGCATCTCCTATTTGGGATTGATGGTCCGACTCGATAACTTTCCAAGCGCCCGGTCCAAGCGCTGCATGACCTGTAAATATTCTTGCAGCGTCCGGGTGTATTGTTGGCCTTTAAGGTCCCCGGCTTCTTGGGCCTCTTCAAACAGGATCCGGCGGTAATCAATGTCCTGGTTGACATGCCGCTTGCGCA
>CAZAGA010000208.1:0-6262 GCA_964484335.1 uncultured Anaerolineaceae bacterium | reverse complement strand
TTTACAACACCGGCGGCTATGATTCGCTCCCGGCGCTGAAGCTCTTAGATGGCATCATCGATATTTATTTGCCGGACATGAAGTACGCCAATCCCCAGGTCGCTCTACATTACTCGAAGATTCCCCACTACCCACAAACTAACCAGGCTGCAGTGCGCGAAATGCACCGCCAGGTGGGCGATTTACAAATCGATCCGGATGGTCTTGCAACGCGTGGCCTGCTGGTGCGCCATTTGCTGATGCCAAACGGATTGAACGGGACCGCAGAAATATTACGCTTCCTGGCGAATGAAATTTCCACCAATACCTATCTGAATCTGATGGATCAATACCGGCCGGCTTACCAGGCCAGGTATTATTCGAGGATCAACCGGACAATCAAACGCGAAGAATATCAGGCTGCGCTCGAAATGGCCACAGCTTTTGGGATCCAACGGCTGGACAATAAAGTTTGAGCGGTAGGCAAACAAGTGGAAAAATGTTGCAACTGTTGTGCCTGAAAGATTAATATTATCCTGGTTTGGCAACATGTTTATTGACTCAGGTTTAAAAAAGTGCTATAGTATTGCTAGAAAATGACCAATTAAGATACTTTGCATTGAGCTATCATTGTTGTGGCAGTATGAGGCAGCTTTGAAGTAGTGATCTGATTTGGTCGCTTTTCCTCAGATTGAGGAGAGATCACTACAGAGCCAATAGCGAAACCGGCCTGTCAGGCCGGTTTTTAATTCCATAAAAAGGATCTCGGCTGGGGCCAGCCAGCCGAGAATATGCACAAAAGGCCCGCTCAGGCACCTTCGCGCATTTCTATTTTAACCTAGCCTGAGCAAATTTGCTTAGTTTTTACGCAAAATTTAGGGGCTCAGATGCAAAAACAACTCAATCATCAAAGGGTGGAATGGATCAGTCCCCTGCCACTGCGGACGGGTTTCGTCTCCGGCCTGCTGAAATTGGGGATCAAGCGGTGCTTTGATCTCATCTTTGCCTGTACCGTTCTAATCCTGCTGTCGCCCTTGCTCCTATTAATAGCGGCCCTGGTCTGTCTCGACTCACCAGGGCCAGCCATATTTATTCAGGAACGAGTAGGCGCCCGGTGGTCGAACCAGAAAGGCCGGATTCTATGGCAACGGGTCATTTTCCGCTGTTTTAAATTTCGGACAATGGTTGACCACGCCGATCCTTCGATCCACCAAAAATATGTCGATGCGCTGATTCATGCCGACAATACCCGGATGGCAGAAATCCAAGGAGAAGACTCAACCGTGCGCAAATTGGTTCATGATCCTCGGATTACCCGGATAGGGAAGATCCTGCGTAAATTCAGTCTGGATGAGCTGCCCCAATTCTGGAATGTCGTCCTGGGCGAAATGAGCCTGGTTGGGCCCCGCCCTGCCATTCCCTATGAAGTTGAAATATTCCAACCCTGGCATCTCCAGCGGTTTAATACCAAACCGGGCATCACCGGGCTTTGCCAGGTGACCTGTCGTTGTTCGGCTGATTTCGACAAAATGGTCCGGCTCGACATCCAATATATTCAAACTCAATCATTTCTAGGCGACCTATACATTATCTTGAAAACGCCCTACGCGATGCTCACCTGTCGTGGCGCGTATTAAGCAAAAGGGAGGCAGCAATGAATACCATACGAACTGGGATGATCGGATATGGATATTGGGGACCTAACCTGGTCCGTAACCTGGTGGAAATGCCCAGCTCACAGGTCATCGGGGTATCTGATTTATGTGAAAACCGGTTATCCCAGATAAAGAATATCTACCCTCAAATAACTACCTGCCGGGAATACCAAGATTTTTTTTCAATGGACCTACAGGCCGTGATCATCGCCACCCCCCCAGCTACCCATTTTGCGATTGCCAGGGATTGTTTAGAGCATGGGCTGCACGTGTTGGTGGAAAAACCACTGACCACCAGCAGCAAGGAGGCCCAGGAGCTCTGCGAGCTTGCCCGCCTGAAAAACCTGGTCTTGATGGTCGGTCACACCTTTGAATATAACCCGGCTGTTCAAGCATTGAAGCAGATCATCGACTCTGGCGAGCTGGGAAGGGTTTATTACATCAATTCCATTCGGGTCAACCTGGGACTGTTTCATCCTGATCTCAATGTACTCTGGGACCTGGCGCCTCATGACCTGTCCATTTTACGCTACCTGCTGGGCGCTATGCCGCAAACCATTGACGCCGAGGGTATGTCGTGTGTATTCCCGGGGGTGCATGACCTGGTTTACCTGAACATGATTTTCCCAAGTGGGGTCTTTGCTCATGTTCATGTGAGCTGGTTAGATCCCTGTAAAGTACGCCGGATTACGGTGGTTGGCAGCTCAAAAATGGTTGTTTATGATGATGTCGAAACAAATGAGAAAATCAAAATCTACGATAAAGGGGTGGAAGTTCCGCCGTACACCAACAGCTATGCTGATTTCCAATGCAGCTACCGCTATGGAGATATTACGATTCCGAATATTCGATTTATCGAGCCTCTCCGCCAGGAGTGCCAACATTTTCTCGAATGCATTGACAGCCACACCCAACCTCGCACCTGTGGCCAGGTTGGGTTGGATGTAGTCAGGATGTTGGAAGCTGCTCAAGCTTCATTGTTAAGTGGTAGTCACCAATCGATTCCTCAGACCATATACGCCGAAAATCTTGTAGGAGTATCTAGCTGACCATCCCAACCGCTCATTGAAGAAATATTGCCTTACTTTGGAGACCCCAAAATGGAACTCAAAACCTACCTGACAATCATTAGCCGCCGAAGATGGGTAATCTTAATCACGTTTGGAGTGTTGGTCTGCCTCGTACTGGGCCTGGCGCAATTACTGCCTCCAAGCTTCTCTTCCACTGCCCGGCTGCATGTTCGAACTCCTGTCGGTGGATCGCAAAGTTATGTTGAATACAATATCTGGTATGCCGATCGCTTAATGAATACCTATGCGGATTTGGCCACCAGCAGCGCGATCCGGGAAGAACTGAAACAAGAGTTGGGTTTATCAGAAAACCCAGATATCAGCGTGGGGGTGGTGCCTTCTTCCGAGTTAATCAAAATAACTGCGAAATCAAATGACCCCGAGTTGAGCGCAGCAATTGCGAACACACTGGCGAGCATCATCGTGCAGCACAGCAAGGAGATGAACTCGCAAACCCAGAGCACTGCCAACGAATATCTGAACCAGCGAAAACTTGACGCAGAACAAGAACTGAGTCTATCAAAGCAAGCATACCAGGCTTTGGTAGAGCCGATCGCGACCGACCGTGCACACCTCGACCTGTTAGCCAAGACGGTAGATCATGATCAACAGATTTTCCTCATGTTGAAAGATAACTATGAACAAAACCAGGCTAAAGATGCCGATAGGTTATTGTTATATGAGTCGGAAAAACAAATGGCCGATCTCAGCAAAAAAATTAGCCAGGAACAAGCAGAATGGGAAGAATTAAATGCCCAAATTTCCAAGAGCCAGGAGACAATCGATGAAGCCAAGCGCCAGGTAACGCTCAACGAAACAGAATATACCAATATTGTTACCTTACTCGATCAAGCAAAAATCTCCGAAATTATTCAAGAGAACACATTCACCTTACCTACCATTGATCCGGCAATTCCGCCCGATACTCAAACCAGCTCAACCCACTTGGTGATCTATGCGCTGGGACTGTTGTGCAGCCTTGCAGGCGCCTTGGTGGCAGGGTTTATCGTGGACACCATGGATAGCCGGCTTTTTACTACCGATGAGATCCAGGCCATAACCCAGCTCGAACTACTTGGGAAAATTCCATCCATGCGCCAGGTAGATCTTGAGGCTTACCCCCAGCAGGATGGGATTTACAGAGAGTCAATGCGGCGATTAAGACTGAACCTCTTGCGCCTTTGTAAATTAGAAGAAATCAAGTCGCTGGCATTTTGTAGCGCAGATCCACGCGAAGGCAAATCCAGGTTAATTGCCTGTCTGGCTATTGACCTGGCTTTAGCAGGGAGGAAGATATTACTCATTGATGCTGACTTGCGTAAACCAAACCTGCACCTACAATTAGAGGTTCCCAACGATACTGGCCTGAGTGATTATCTATCCGGGAAAGCACAACTTGACAGGATTATCGCCGATAGTAGCTATCTGAATCTCAAGCTCATCCCCAGTGGACCAATTCCCCCTAATCCTGCCCAATTGTTAAGTTCAGAATTCATGGGGTTGGCTTTAAGCCAAATTTGTGCCGATTTTGATTTGGTATTGGTCGATACGCCAGCGCTTCTAGCTGTCAGTGACGTGGATGAATTGGCTATGCTGGTAGATGGAATGGTTCTGGTTGTGGACGGCCAGCGTGCTTATGAACCCAAGCTCAAAACCGCGATACGATTGTTAGCGAACCTGAGAGTCAAACCCATTGGCGTAATTATCAACCGGGCTGAAGTTAGTGAAAGCTACCACTACTACGAATCTAAAAACCAGCTTGCACGCTGGTTCAATAAGATGAAAGCTACACTAGAAGACCATAATCGCAGCTAGAGTTACTCACTCGAAAATCTCGAAGTGATATGGACAACAAGAATAGCACCTACGCTTCTGAAGAGATTACAACCGTATCTGGAGCAGCACTCAAAGTTTCGCTGGGTGGACTGCTAACCCTGCTGATGGGATTTGGGGTCCAGGTCGTAACAGCCTTCTTCTACGGCGCGGGGGCGGAAATGGATGCTTTCCTGACTGCCTCGATCATCCCGCTCTACTTTCAACTTGTCTTACTGAGCAGCCTGCCCTTTGTGGTGATACCAGCCTTCGTTGAGCATGAAAGTCGCGGGCGCCTCGATGATGCCTGGGCTTTGGTGGGAACTTGCTTATGGGTCATTAGCGGAATATTCTCCTTGATTGCTATTGCTGGCTCTCTTAGCTCAATGGGCTTGATCAGCATCATTGCGCCTGGATTTAACCTAGATAAAGCAGCAATAGCTAGCCAGATGTTAGGGATCTTGATGCTTGGAATCCCATTTATGGGAATCGCTTATTTGACCAGTGGGATACAGAACGTTCAGAACCGCTGGTTCTGGCCAGCGGCCGCGGCAGCCATTGGATCGACAGGCAACCTGCTGACTCTGCTGCTCTTTCACAAATCGCTCGGCGTGATGGCGCTAGCATGGGGGGGATTGGCTGCGGCGATCATACAAGCATTAATAACGGCGATACCTGTATTGAGGCCAGCGTTAAAACGCAGCCTGCCACTCAGCTCACCATACGTGCGCGAATTGGGTAGATTAATCACTCCCTTTATCGTTTTCGGTTTCTTGATATGTAGCAAATATATCTTGGAACGCTTCTTTGCATCCAGATTGCCGGATGGGGATCTATCCTACATCGGCTATGGCTCGAAAATTGCTAACATTTTTGTCACCTTACTGGCTTCCAGCATTGCAGCAGCAATCTTTCCCAGCATGGCTCGGGCATATTCAAAGAATGGAGTCCCCGGCCTGGCACAGGAAGCAGATTTTGGGTTGAAAATTACCTTGGCCCTTGCTCTGCCAGCCGTCACAATCACCAGTGCATTGAGCATCCCATTAGTTACCACATTCTTCGAACGTGGGGCCTTTTCACCGGTTGCCACGACGAGCGTTAGCCTGATTATTCCCGTTTTGATGGTTAACGAAGTCCTCTTCCGGATGGTAACCAATATCTTTAGCCGTACTTATTACATCCTAAAAGACACATTGATCGTAAACCTGATCCAATCCCTGACGGTTATTTTATACATTGCCGCTGCAGTTGATTTGACCAAGAGATGGGGATACTTCGGACTCGCCCTGGCTCAGTTGGCTCAATCAGGTCCTGCCATGGTGATCCTGGGCTGGCTTTTGATCAAGCGTTTAAAAACTTTCCCAATTACCCAGTTGCTGCACCGGTTCGTTCTCTACAGCCTCGCCAGCCTGGCTACCGCTGCGCTGAGTAGAGGAATGGTTGAAATTCTTGCTCCCTCACAGCCCTTCGTCCAACTGACAGCTGGCTTAATAGCTGCTGGAACTACCTATCTCGCCATCCTTGGACTGCTCGACCGAGAAACTGCTCACCTGTTCTTACAAATCGCCGGAATTGATCGCCTATTCAAGCTATGCCAGCAGAAACTAAAGCTCATTTTCCAATCTTGATCCTCGCCCTGGCAGTCGCGACGGATCTACTTTCCCCGTGGTTGATCATGCGAGGGAATGTCCCTGCTTCGCTGCGTTGGATTTCGCATGGCATCATCGCCCTGATAATTTTTTGGGC
>CAZAGA010000207.1:0-6306 GCA_964484335.1 uncultured Anaerolineaceae bacterium | reverse complement strand
GCGACCTGGAGAGGGAAGTATGAGAATCCAGTGATCGCATCGCTGGCAAAACGGACCATCTTTTTCAGTGGGTATTTGGTTTCACCAGCAAAGCGGGCAGCCCGTTTATATGGCACTCCAACCTGGCGGAAACCTACCCAGGCCGACATCCCGCGTAAGAAACGATACCGTTCGCGCATGCTGTTCAATACATCTACAGCTTTGCGATCCATCAGCCGGAAGTCTCCGGTATCGAGCGGAATATTGACATCCGTTATTCGGTAAATAATCCGGTAAAAGAGCCTGGCGGTAAAAAGTTTAAACCAGGTTTCCCCTTCTCTTTCCTTGCGTATAGCATAAACAACCTCAAACCCCTCGCGCCACTTAGCAATCAATTCTGGAATGACCTCAGGTGGATCCTGGAGGTCAGAATCCATTACGATCACCGCCTGCCCCCGACTGTAATCCAAGCCAGCTGTCACTGCAATCTGATGTCCAAAATTCCGCGCAAAAATTACTGGTCGAACATGGGAATCTGATTGCGCCAGGGCGCGGATACTATCGGTGGAACGATCCACCGAGCCATCATCTACCCAAACCAACTCCCACGGCTCCCCGAGCGTTTCCATTACATCCCGGATACGCCGGTAAAATTCTTTCACTGAAGCCGCTTCGTTGAAATTCGGGGCAACAATTGTAAAGGTTATCTCGGACATCGGGCTATTTTATCATCTTCCGGACTGCCTCGAGTGTTGGCTCAATGATCGGGGCAGCTGAGACAGCCTGCATGGCAGCGCGTACATCCTTTAATCCACTGCCGGTGTTCAACACTAATACGGGGTCGCTGGATTGGATCCAGGATTCCCGGATGGCTTTCAACAGGCCAGCATAGGCGGTTGATCCAGCGGGTTCGGCGAAAATACCAACCTTTCCCAAGGCAGCAATTGCTGAAAGGATTTCGGCATCGCTGACCGTCAGATATCTGCCGCCGGTTTGCGTTGCAGCCCGAACGGCGCGCGTTCCGTCCCTGGGTAGATCCACAGAAATGCTATCTGCGATCGTAGTCGCCGAAACAGGAATGATCGTTTCCCGGCCAGCAAAGAAGGCATTTGCGATGGATGCCGAGCCTTCGGCCTGGACCCCGATAATGCGCGGCATGCTCTCCAACCATCCCAAGGCGAGTAAATCTTTGAAACCTTTATGAATCCCGGAAATGATATTCCCATCTCCGACCGATATAAAAATAGTAAGCGGTTTCGGCCCTAGCAATTCCGGCTTAGTACTCAGGACCTGCTCCCAGATTTCGAAAGCTGCTGTCTTTTTCCCTTCGGCGGTGAATGGGTTGTATCCGGTGTTGCGACAATACCAGTTAAACTCCTGGGAAGCTAGGATAGTCAGGTCAAAAGCATCATCATAACTGCCATCAACTAGTATCACCTGAGCACCAAAAATCAGGAGCTGGGCAACCTTGGCTGGAGGAGCAGTGCGTGGGGCGAAGATGATGGCTTTTTGTCCGACCGAAGCTGCCATCCCAGCCAGGGCAGCTCCGGCATTTCCAGTAGAGGCGGTTACAACTACTTCGGCTTTGATTTCCCTTGCCCTGCCTATTACCACGGCGCTGGCCCGGTCTTTGAACGAGGCGGTAGGATTTCGACTCTCATCCTTAATCCATAACCTTTCCAGGTTAATCTGCTCAGCCAGCCTGGTTGGGGTAAAGATTGGCGTCCAGCCAGCCGCGTGAAGAGGTGTGCCAAATCCACCCGGATCTGCTACTGGAAGCAGGGGCAAGTAGCGCCAAAGCGAGGCCTCTGTGCTTGATGTGATCTGGCCTGGAGTAACGGTTCTTTTTAGCGCTGGAATATCCAGAATAACGTCGAGATTTCCACCGTCCTGTGGGCAGGTATATTGAATTTCGTTCAATTGATATTCGTGACCGCAGAGTGAGCAACGGTATCCTGAAACTTTGGAATTCATTTATAGACCTCGTTCTCCTCGAATATAGGGGTTGCCCAGGGCTGCAGGTGCGCCAATGCGCTTCCGGACTGCTTCGCGCGACCCAATCACCAACACAATGATCGTGAAGGCGTACGGGATCATCTGCAGGAAGAAACCCCAATATGGGTTGTAATAAAATGGGTTGGCAAAGCCCAGCAGAGTGGTTGGCCCTTGAATATCCAGGATTAACCGTCGTAGAGCGCCGAAAGTATACGACCCAAATGCTGCTCGCCAGGGATCCCATTGGGCAAAGATCACCAAGCCGACGGCGATCCAACCCTGACCAGCAGTTGTGAGTTCGCTAAACCAACCCGGCGAGATTGCTAGGCTGATTGTTGCACCTGCCAGACCGGCTAACAGACCACCGACAAAAACGTAAAAATAGCGTAGCCGATTGACCGAGATCCCCATTGCATCCGCAGCAGAGGGGTTTTCTCCAACCGCTCGCAAATGAAGGCCAGGGCGTGTTCGGTTGATGTAATACCAGGCTAACGGAGTAAAGATATACCCCACGTAAACCAGTACGTTATGGTTGGTGAAGAAAACGGGTCCGATCAGCGGTATTTTTGAAAGCAGCGGAATGGTGAAATCCGGTAGCAGTGAGATCGTACCGGCTTTGCTCAGTCCTTCACCCAGAACAAGACTGATTCCCACCCCCAACATTGTTAAAGCCAGTCCGCTAACCACCTGGTCGGCTTTTAAGGTAATGGCGATGAAGGCATGCACCTGGCTAAGCAAACCAGCTGCCAGCATAGCTGCTAACAGTCCAATCCAAGGATTCCCGGTGCGAAAGGCAACGCTGAACCCGGTCATCGCACCAATCAACATCATCCCTTCAACGCCAAGGTTGAGTACCCCCGACCTTTCCGCAAACAATTCACCCACCGTAGCGAAAAGTAAGACAGTTCCAGTGCCAACACCAGCTTGTAAAATAATGATCAGGGCATCCACGAGTTAGGCCTCCTCGGCTGTGCGAACGATCCGGATTCGGTAGCGCTGGAAATAATCGCTGGCGATCAGGCTGACCAGGATAATTCCCTGGATCATTTTGGGAATACCCGATGGTTGGATTTCTCGACCAGCCAGGATCAGTGCCCCAAAGAACAACGAGACGATGATCACTGCGTATGGATTCAATTTGGCCAACCAAGCAACAATGATTCCGGTAAATCCATAACCAGGTGAGATCGCGCTTTGCAAGCGATGCACGACGCCGGTTATTTCCGACATCCCCGCCAGGCCAGCCAGGCTTCCTGAGAGCATCATGACCAGGATGACATTGCGGGAAATGTTTATTCCCGCGTATTGGGCAGCTCGAGGATTGTCACCGATCAAGCGGATTTCATATCCCCACCGACTGCGGAAGAGAATGAACCAGACCACGGCGCAAGCAATTATTGCAAAGAGCAAGCCCAGGTGGGTCGTCAAACCTCGGAAAGCCTTGAATTGGGCGCTGTAATCGGTTAGACGAGGCAGCCAGGCATTTTTGGGAAAAACCGGGCTCATTTGAAAACCACCTTCGCTCCAAACCGCAAAGACAAAGAAGAGTAGAACTGATAGGGCAATGTAATTCAACATCAAGGTCGTAATAATTTCATTGACGTTGTATTTCGCTTTCAAAAAACCTGGAATAAAGCCCCAAATTGCCCCCGCCACCATACCCGCCAGCATCATCACAGGAATAAAAATCCAAGGTGAAGTTTCAGCGGGCAAAACTGGAGTTAGGATAATAGCGCTGGCGCCCAATGCCCCCATAAAAAATTGACCTTCGGCTCCAATATTCCACAAACGCATCCGAAACGCTACCGTACAAGCCAGGCCTACCAAGATTAAGGGAGTGGCTTTGACAATCGTGTCTGAGAAGACACCCAGGCTGCCAAAGGAAGCCCGTGCAATGTGAAGGTAAGAACGAACCGCGTTCCCACCAGCTGCCTGGATGACAATCCCTCCAATAAATAAAGCGAGCGCAATGGCAGCCAGGGAGAGAAAGATCGGATACCAACGTGGCGGCTCCTTCAGTCGGGGCTCAAATACGATCCGAATTTTCGTTTTTTGACGACTCGACCGGATGGAATTTTGGGTGGATTCGGACATTGTTTTAATCCTTATTTGCTAATTTGATCCAGGGAAGTCCCCGTCATCATTAAACCAATGGTTTCAATATTGCCATCGGTGACTTCGCCCATGATTTTGCCTTCATAAATCACGGCAATCCGGTCGCTTAATTCGAGTAGTTCTTCCAACTCTTCCGAGATGAGCAGAATCGCAGCTCCGGTTTCTCGTTGAGCAAGTAAAAGTCGTTGGACGCCTTCGATTGCGCCAATGTCCAGGCCTCGGGTTGGCTGAACAGCAACCAATACAGCAGGCTTCCCCGAGATTTCTCGAGCCAAGATTACCCGCTGCAAGTTGCCACCAGAAAGCAAACGAACCGGGGTTTCCACGGTGGGCGCCATAATATCGTAGGCAGTTTTCAATTCATTGGCAAATTTACCTGCCGTATTCATATCAACCGCCCAGCCTTTCGAAATCGGCGGTTGGCGATATTTTTTCATGATTACGTTATCGGTCACGCTTAAATTCGGTGCTGAGCCAACGTGATTACGATCTTCGGGAACATAGGCCACCCCATGACGGATGCTGTCTCCTACGGGATGGTTTTGCAATTCGTCTCCATTAATAATGACTTTGCCGCAGGTAACTTTTCGTAAACCGGTAATGACCTGTGCCAATTCATTCTGGCCATTTCCGGCGACGCCAGCCAATCCAAGAATTTCGCCCGAGCGTACCTGCAAGGACAGTCCCTGTAAAGCTTGAATGCCTTTATCATTTTCGGCGCAGATATCCTGCAGGGAAATTACTACTGGACCCGGCTCAACGGCTTTTTTCTCGAGGTGAAAAATTACCTGGCGGCCCACCATCAAGTTAGCTAGATCTTGCTTGGTCGTGCCTTGGGTGGATATACCCGTAGCAGTAACTTTTCCCTTGCGTAGCACCGTAACCCGATCAGCAATCGCCATGACCTCATGTAGTTTGTGGCTGATGAATATAATCGATTTGCCTTCAGCAACCATTACCCGAAGGGTCTTGAACAAGTCCTCGATTTCTTGGGGCGCCAGGACAGCGGTTGGCTCATCCATGATCAGAATATTGGTGCCTCGATAAAGCATCTTCAGGATTTCCACTCGCTGCTGCTCTCCTACTGAGAGTTGCCAGAGCTTTGAGCGTGGATCGACTTTCATACCGAATTGCTCGCTGATCCGTTGAATAGTATGATCGTAATCGGGTAAACGCATTAGGAAGCGAGGCTGATCCAATCCTAAGAGGATGTTTTCAGTCACTGTCTGAGATGGTACAAGCATAAAGTGCTGATGTACCATTCCTACCCCTGCTTGCATAGCATCGCGAGGGGAATGGAAGTCGACGGGTTTGCCACTTATTTTGATCGTCCCCGAATCCTGTCGATAAAGACCAGCCAGGATATTCATCAGGGTGCTTTTCCCAGCGCCATTTTCACCCAATAAGGCATGGATTTCACCCTTGGCGAGTTCGAAGTCAACGTGATCATTTGCCAAGACGCCCGGAAAGCGTTTGGTAATCGAATGCATTTCAACAACAAGCGGTTTACTTGATGGGCTTGCGGGCAGGTTGGTATCTTCCACGGTAGGCTCTTTCGTTAGAAAGGAAGTTGATTAGGGGAGGGGCCAAAACGGTCCCAGCGATCGTTTTGGCCCCAATTCATTCAGCGGTTTTACTCGCCTAAGCTGGGCAACTCGGCAGTAATTCCTTCAGCCCACCAGTACATGCAGTACTTGCAGGCAAGGCCTTCGGCGCCTGGCGGGAATTGATCCAGGTCAGCCTGGACCATTTTCTCGCCGGCTGGAACGATCACGACGCCTTTGTTGTCCTTGATTTCGCCAGAAAAGACATCAAAGCGGGTGAACTCGCCTGCCAACATCTGGGCCAGGGTGTCCTTGACCATAGTCATCACTTCGGGCGGCAAGTCCTCCATGCCCTTGGTCATCATCTGACCTTCCATCAGGCCATACAGTCCCATACCCGTGGTTTCAGCGTCGAAGTAGTCCCATCCGGGGGTGTAGGTCTTGTCGATCAAGCCCTGGGCAATCCGGGCATACACTGGGCCCCAGTTCCAGTACGGAGCGGTCAAGCAGCGCTCAACCTTGCAGGAGCCGGACCAGTCATAGGTTACGCCCCATTTGCCCTTTTCTTGGGCGACATCGGCTACAGCCGGGGTGTCCGCGCCAGTGAACACGACCTGGGCGCCAGCATCGAATAGCGAAGCCGCAGCTTCCTTCTCAATTACTGGGTCATGCC
>CAZAGA010000206.1:0-6320 GCA_964484335.1 uncultured Anaerolineaceae bacterium | reverse complement strand
GTCTCCAGCGCCTGACAGGAAATGCTCGAGCTGCGGCAAAGCAGTACAATCGGACTGGATAACCTGCCCTTACTGCGGAAAACTATTGTAGAAAAGGACATCTTATGTGTGGTGGTCATTTTATCCAATTGATGGTTCCATTGGCAAACATGCCTGCGGATCAAACTGCTCAACTGCAAGATGCCAGGAACGTCACCCGGCAGATGCATTGCCCCACTTGCGGTTCGATGATCACACCTGAATTCTCCTGGTGCCCCAAATGTGGCGCTGCATTGAGACCTCATCCCTGTAACTTTTGTGGGCAAACCGTTCGCCTCGGGGAAAATGCGTGCAGCTTTTGTGGAGCGCCGGCAGGAAAAAGATAAATTCGCCAAGATTCGCCAACCAAACATTGCATAAATAAAAAAAGGGATATATAATCATATTAGATTTTGCGCACCCCCATTGGGCGGGCGCGTTTTTGTTTAAGCAATAGCAGCCACATTTCCTCCATTCGCGCACCATCCACCTGGGTGGTGCGCTTTTTTATTTCCTCCTCAAGGAGTGTGCTGTGCGACTTTTGTTTATTCCTTCCTTCCTGATTGCTCTTGTTCTTCTGGCAGCCTGCCTCAAGGAATCAGAGCCAACCGCTGCGCTGCCCGTAATCGAGCCTTCCATTACTGGTCTGGCAGCCCCTGAAATTGATCGAACTTCTGTAGACGCGATCCGCCAGAACTTGGTGCCGTACCTCAAATCCAACCCATATACCGAATATGAGGCTGGCAACCAGTTGCTTCTCTACCTGGTTTCCAGCGGGGAGTTCGACCAGGTCGAGATCACGCTGGGCAGCGGAGAAACCTACCAGGTTGACGTTCTCTACGCCTATGCCCTGATGAGCAGCCAGCGCGTATTGGTGGTGCCTGTTGTGGTCGGCTTGACTCTGCCAGATAATCGCTACGCTTATTTCTCCGAGAAATATTCCTTTGAAACTAATGGTGGAGTCACCACAACGACTACAGACCGGGAAACCGCCCTGGCAGACGCCGGAGCAAGCAAGCTTGCTCATGGGCGCCTCCCCCGCGGGCGCATCTTCCGCCTTCTGGCTTACGGCATGGCCACCCGCCAGGGGTTGGACTGGCAGAAATGCCCATCTATCTCCCTCTATCCTCCAGAAATCTGCCCGGTGGGGGCGCTGGTCGAGCAATTATCTCCCAACCAGACCAAAACCTTTGTGCTGCGCCTGGCGGATGAGTTCTCCCCAAACTGGCTGCTTGTTGGCTGGGTCTTCCAGGAATTTTCTCCTGAAGAGCTGGTTCCCGGCGCTGTGACTGATATTCCCCTACCCGAATCATCCCAACCTTAGGAGTGTGCTGATATGAAATTCCGTTTCCCTTCTTTGCCAAACCTGCCATCATGGTTCCGTCTACGCCCTATCACTTTTACTTACGTTCGCCAATCCTGGTGGAAGATTTTATTTTTCGCCATCCTGCTGGCGATCGCTGTCAGCCTTTTTATCGCAAATTATTGTGTCTTCGCCGACTGCACCGTCAAAGACAAGTGGTGCAACGGCGACTGTTCACAGACCTGCGGCCCAACCCACGGCCTGGGTGTGGTGGTCGGCTGCTCGCGCGGCGCGTATGGCTGCGTGCAGGACTGGATGCCCGACGCCTGGGGGATGCGCTGCACCAACAGCAGCGATTGTAAGGTGACCGAATGCGTTTCCACCCCACCTGGCTATGGCTGCTACCTGTCAGGGGACGGCTCCTGGGATGTTGGCAAGTGCAGCGCCTATCCCACCTGCCAGCGCCAGTCACGCATCATCCCGGTAAGTTGTTGCCTGAACGGCGGACCTACTCCTTGCCCAGAATCTGGTCCAACCATCACCACTTCCGGTCTGCAGCCCACACCAGAGTTCCCGCTGGTACTTGGTCAGGATCCGAAAAAATTCGGGGTGATGATCACCAACGTCACGGCCACTGCTGGCGAACATGACTGCCGAAGAGGGAAGATCACCTCCATCGCCGTCAGCATCCGTCTGAGCAACGAGAGTATTTCCTGGATCAACGGCGAGCTGGCCCGTAAATACCCCGGTGCACACGTCAAAGGTACTTATCCCATTACTCCGGTCGTGACGATTAATGGATTGGGTACCGTTACTGCTACAGCATCCTTCCATTTTGACCCTTTTGACCCCGGCGACTACCTGGTGACCGTCACCGCCACCCAGGATGATGGACAGACTGAGGTCAAGGTCTTCCGGGTGCACGTGGCGCTGTATGAATCCACCATCACGCATTAGCCATGATTGCATTCACCTGGCTTGTAAACGGTTTTCTGGCCATGCTCTGGCTGCTGCTCGACCACATCTTGCTGGCGCTGCTTGTGCCCGTTTTAGCCTGGCTGGGTTACACAGCCCCCAACGAGCAGCGCCCCTGGACTCTGGCAGCCTGCACGCTGGCAATCCTGGCATCAGCTTTCACACCGACGCCTGTGCCATTGCTCACGTTGTTGATGGCTGCTGCAGGGCTGCTGGCCACCCACCTGGAACAGTTCAATGTCACCTCAGTGCGTTGGAACACGGTGCGCGTCCTGGCCTTGTATGGCCTGGCCGGGTTAGGCTTCAAGGCATTTCAAGGCCTGACCTCGGCAGTCGAGCCATCTTCTCCCTTGCTGATTCAAGGGCAGATGTACATTTCGGTGATCGCTGACTTCGCCATGTACCTCATCCCACTTGGTTTCCTGGCGCTGCTGGCACAGTCCTTATGGGCACACCCTCCCGTGCCAGGAAAACCGGCTGAGTTGACCAACTCCATCCGTTCGCGCGGCAAAGGGTCGTAATGGAAATCCTCGATAACGGCCTGCACATCGAAAACGATGTGCTGCAATACACCTGGTACCGCCTGGCTACCGAGAGCGGAGAACGTTATCGCTGCGTGGCGTTGCGCGAGCTGGCGGCGCTGCCGGTGGATTCGGCGGAGGATTTCAACCTGCTGGGCAAGCAGTGGGGCGCGGTGCGCGGCCTGTACAACGCCGGGATCAACTTTATCTACACTGCCAGCGGTATCTTTACCCCCGAGCACATCGGCGTGGTGCAGTTTTATGGTGTGGCTGTGGATGGCGATACCCGGGAGGAAGCCGCCCGGCGGGTGCAGGAACATCTTTCGGGAGTTCTGGCCGTGCTGGCAAACTTCACACAATCTCGCACCCGCCCGCCGGATCTGCGTTGGGTGCGTTGGTACATCGACTTCGTCACCCGGCGCAGCCAGAATGTTCTTGCGATCCTGGGCTACCCCGATCCGCGCGAAAGCTCACGAGGCATGGGGTTGGAAGGGCGCCTTCCCGACGACACCGGCGACGATCTCTCCAGCGAGCAGAACGAGCTGCTCTTCCGCGGCCTGGCCAAGCTGCGAGAAGACTTCGTTTTTCAGGTGACTGCCCATCACGTGGGCCGCAAGTTCCTCTCAGATACGCTGATGCAGGTGGCCGAAGTGGCTTCCAACGTCGCATCGCGGCGCAAGGGCGCCATGAGTATCGGCTTCAGCCTGGGCATTCCCCTGATGGCGGCCATCTCGAACGCCATCAGCGGTGGGCATGCCGCTTCCAGCAGCCTGGCGCATTCTACCTCGGAAGGCGAATCGCATGGCTGGGGACAGGGACACACCGATAGCTACAGCCACACCGAAAGCCGGGCCAGCACGGTCGGCGGTTCAGAAACGCACACCATCGGCACGTCTCATACCGACAGCCAGGCGCACACCGATAGCCAGGCCCACTCAGACACCTGGTCGCAAACCAGCAGCCACTCTCACAGCGAAAGCTCGATGGTGGGTGGGAGTTCCTCACATACGGATAGCTCCGCCCACAGCGACAGCCAGTCAACGGGCACCTCGGAGTCGAGCACCTCAGGAACGTCCACTGGCACGACCACTTCAGCCAGCGAGACGGCAGGCACTTCGGCGGGCAGTTCAACCAGCACCGGCCAGAACACCTCAGCTACTGCCGGGCAAACCGATAGCTGGAATGCCAGCGCATCGGTCAGCGGCGGTGTTCCCGGCGTGGCCTCAGCCAGTGTGAGTGGCGGTGTGGGCGGCAGCGAATCATCTTCCACGACCACAGGGTCGTCATCAGGCGCAACAGACAGCACCGGCACGATGGAGTCCAGTTCAAGCGGAACCGCTGAAAGCAGCGGGGCGATGGATTCAACCTCGACCGGCACAACCACCGGCACTGGCTCAACGGATACCACCGGCAGCAGCGACACGACCTCAGCGATGTGGTCGAGTGGCAGCTCCGAAACCTGGGGCAGCGCCAGCTCGGTGGGTGGTGCGGATAGCGTTGGAATAGCCGATAGCATTGGCAGCGCGGACAGTGTGATGGAATCGCACTCCTGGAGCCGTTCGTGGGCTCAGACGCACGGCCAGGCAGATAGCTGGGGCAAGGCTGACAGTCGCAGCGAGAGCTGGGGAAAGTCGCACGCTGAAGGCGAGGCTACCGGGCAGGCCACGGGGCGATCCGGGTCGCAGGTCTTTGGGGGTGGGTTTTCCACCGGCCTCATCCCCGGCGTTTCGATCAACCGTTCCTGGCAGCTTGAAGACGATGTGGCTGAGCGCCTGACGGAGGTGCTGCGCCAACTTGAAGGCCTGGTCAACGTGGCCTCCCAGGAGGGCGGCTTTATGACCGATGCCCTGCTCTTCACCGCCTCCCGCAGCGGTGCACATGCCGCGGAAGCCTTGGTTCCCCAGGCTTTTCACGGCCCAAACGTGCCCACGCCGGTGCTGACCATCCAGCCAGGCGATCCAGGTGAACAACAGCTTTTACGACAACATGCTTTTGCCTTTCTGCCCTGCGATCGACCCGCTCCAGACGATCCCTTTCACGGCCGGTTGTGGGGGCGTTATTCAACGCTGCTGACTGCCAGCCAGGTGGCGGCCTACACCGCCCCAGGCCTGTTTCCCGAAGGCACGACCGTCACCGCCATGCCGCCTATCCCCAAAGGCATGGGGTTCTATCCCAGCCTGCCAGGCGATGTCATCCTGGGGCACCAGTTCTCACCCGAAACCGCCGACCTGACCAGCGCCCCGGTGCGCCTTGACCCTTCCCGCCTGATGCACTGCATGTTCGCCGGCGATACGGGGTTCGGGAAATCCGTGGCTGCCATTCGCTGGGCTTACGAAACCACCCTGCGCTGGCATCTGCGCAGCGTGGTACTCGACTTTGGCGCGGGCTGGCGTCAGTTGCTGAACGCATCGGGACTGGAAGGCCATGTCGATATCCTTCAGCTCTGGCCGAATGCCGCCCGTCCTTTACGCTGGAACCCGCTGCAGATCGGGCGCAACATCGACCCCGAAACGCAGTGGCGCGCCTTCGCCGATATCTTCGGCTCGGTCGCCCGGCTGGGTGTCAAGCGCCAAAAACAGGAGCTGCTTGAAGCCTTGCGCAAGGTGTATGTGCGGGCCGGTGTGTTGGTGGATGACCCGGATGTGCGCAGCGACTTGATGTGGGGGCGGGTGCAAGCCAACGAAGCCAGCCTGATCAACGCCCCAGAATCCACCGCCGTCTCGGATTTAACTTCCAGGCAGCGCCAAGGATTGGCCGTCTTCCGTTCCAGCAAGGTTGGCCTGGCTGAGCTTTACCGGGAGATCAGCGAGAAACTGTCCAGCGTTCCACCTCGCGACACCATGCTGACCGGCGTGTTAGAGGGCATCCTGTTCCGCTTGAACCCCCTGGTGCAGGGCGCGGCGGCGGCCCAGTTCGCGGCCAGTGATAAGACGCTGGCCATCGAAGACCTGGGCAAGCCCTGGGGAGTAGCCATTGTTGAAGGCGGGATGTTCCTGGATGATTTCGGCAAAGCGTTCCTGCTGGGCTGGATCGGCTGGCACCTGTACACCGATATGGTGGCGCGCCGCGTTCATGAAGTTAAAACCGATGAGCCCATCTTGCAGATCTTCTTCGAAGAAGCCAACAAAATCTTCACCAAAGAAAGCGGAGGGGGCGGCGAAGACGACTCGGGTGGGATCTCGGCTTCGCAGCGCTTTGGCGATATGTTCCGGGATGCCCGCAAGTACCACGCCCGGCTGCACGTGATCACCCAGGCTCCGCACATGATCCCCGATGACATCATCTCGTCTTGCAACAACCTGATCGTCGGATTCCTGAAGAATCCCAAGGACAAGGACCTGGCGCTGTCTGCCCTGGCTCGTTCCGAGAAAGGGTTTCATGACGAACCCTGGCGGCGGTTCCTATCCGACCAGCCGATTGGCATGGTGATTGGCCGCCTGCCCTATACCACCCAGCGTGAGCTGCAGCGACCGTTCCTGTTTCGCCCGTTGATGGTAAACGTG
>CAZAGA010000205.1:3337-6351 GCA_964484335.1 uncultured Anaerolineaceae bacterium | reverse complement strand
GACCTGGCGGCAATTAGGAAGAGAGGCATAAAATGACCACCCATCGCATCCTGATCACGATTAATGGTGAATTGGAGCAGGTCGACGTGCCCTCTCAAATGACTCTGCTACAGTTATTGCGTGACAAGCTAGCCCTGACAGGCACGAAAAATGGCTGTAATGCCGGGGAATGTGGAGCCTGTACAGTGCTTCTGAATGGGGAACCGGTGAATAGTTGTATGACCCTGGCGGTTGAGTGTGCTGGCGCTCAGGTTGTCACGGTGGAAGGATTGGCTAAATACAGTGGCAATCGGCCCAGCGTTCTTGATCCGATCCAGGAGGCGATAATCGAACATGGCGGCGTTCAATGTGGTTTCTGCACGCCTGGAATCCTGATCTCGGCGCGTGGATTGTTGGACCGTAATCCGGATCCGAGCGAAGAAGAGATCCGCGAGGCGTTGGTCGGTAATCTGTGCCGCTGTACTGGTTACTTGCGGATAGTCGACGCAGTGAAAGACGCCGCGCAACGCCAACAGGCCTTGAATGCCGCAGGGTAACCCAGGATAGCCTGGCAGGTTGAAAGAAATCTTGTGCTGGAGGCAGTATGGCCAATCGAATCGAAAGTATTCCTCACCCAATTGGTGATAACGTAACCCGTGTTGATGCGCGCGAGAAAGTGATCGGATCGGCGCTGTTTGCCGATGATCTGCAGTTCGGCCCAGGCTTGTTGTATGCCAGGATAAAGCGCAGCCCACTTCCACACGCCTTGATCAAACGGATTGATATCAGCCGGGCCAGCGCTTTACCAGGCGTCAAGGCAGTGGTTACTGGCGCAGATTTTCCAGGATTGATCGGCTTGTACCTGCGCGACCGGCATATCTTCTGCCGGGAACGGGTGCGCTATGTCGGCGACCCGGTTGCCGGGGTGGCGGCGGTCAGCGAGGCGATTGCTGAGCAGGCGCTTGACCTGATCGAGGTTGAGTATGAGCCCTTGCCAGGGGTTTTTGATCCCGAATTTGGGGCCAGGGCCGAGGCGCCATTGCTGCACCCGAACCTGGGGAAATATGAAGTGGCTAATTTCATCTTCCCAGAACCGGGGAGCAACATATCCAACCATTTTCGGATTCGCAAGGGGGATGTGGCTGGCGCCTGGGAAAACTGCGCTGCGATTGTTGAGCGAACGTATAAAATTCCGCATATCCAGCATGTTCCAATTGAGCCACATGTGGCGGTTGCCAGGGTGGATGAAAGCGGAAAAGTGACTTTGTGGGGCAGCTCGCAGTCTCCTTTCGCCCAGCGTAACCTGATTGCCAGTGCCCTGGGGATTAGCCAATCCGATGTGCAGGTGATTGCTCCGTATGTTGGCGGCGGATTTGGTTGTAAGGCTGGTGTAAGCATGGAGGCTCTGGCGGTAGCGATTGCCTGGAAGCTACGTGGCCGTCCGATCAAGCTGCGCCTGACGCGCGAGGAGGAATTTTATACGGCGTTTGTTCGCCAGGGCGTAACAGCCCACTTTAAAATGGGCTGTGATAAAAATGGCAAGCTGCTGGCGATGGAGAATCAATTCTACTGGGATGGTGGGGCGTACACAGAATACGGGGTCAATATCACTCGCGCCTCGGGCTATAGCAGCAGCGGGCCGTATGATGTTCCGAACGTCAGGACCGACAGCTACTGCGTGTACACAAACCATCCGGTTGGTGGGCCGATGCGCGGCTTTGGGATGCCCGAAATGCACGCCGGTTTGGAGCAATGTATTGACGAGCTGGCCTATGCGATTGATATGGACCCGGTCCATTTCCGTCGCCTGAACTGCGTTAAGACCGGTTGCACGCTGGTGACGGGCATGATCATGCACCCAACTGGCCTGAGCGAATGCCTGGAAAAAGCGGCCGAGGCGATTGGATGGGGTCGCAAGGATCCGCCCAGCGCGCCGAATAAGCGGCGCGGCAAGGGGATCGCCCTGATGTGGAAAGCTCCGGCTATGCCGCCCAATGCTGGTTCGAGCGCCAAGGTTGCTTTGAATGAGGATGGCACGGTCACGGTGAGTGTTGGGGGGCAGGAAATTGGCCAGGGTTCGTTCACAATCGCCGCCCAGATGGCTGCTGCTGCCATGGGGGTACCGGTTGAAACGGTTAAGGTGGCTACCCCGCTGGATACGAATTACAGCTCGTATGAATGGCAAACCGTCGCCAGCCGCCTGACCTGGAGCATGGGCAACGCGGTGCGCGCGGCGGCTCTGGATGCACGTGGCCAAATCCTGGAGATGGTGGCGAAGGCCTGGAATGAGAAGGTGGAGGACCTGGACATCGTCGATGGGGTGGTGATCTCGTATAAATCTGAAGAAGCGATCCCGCTGAAGAACATCGTGATTTACGGTATCCCACTTCCCAACGACCAGGGTTGGGTTGGCGGACCAGTCTTGGGGCGCGGTAATTTCATGCCGACCTATGTCACCGGCTTAGATCCGCAGACCGGCCAGGGCCCGCGGGCGGTGGTGCATTACACCGTTGGCGCCCAGGCAGTGGAGCTGGAGGTTGACCTCGATACAGGAAAGATCGACATCCTGCGCGGCGTGGCGGCCTTTGATGTCGGCAAAGCAATCAACCCGGAGATGGTCAAAGCCCAAATGGAAGGCGGCTTTGTCCAGGGGCTCAGCACGGCTTTGTTTGAAGGATTAAAGCTAAAGGAAGGGGTGCTGCAAAACCCGAGCTTTGTCGATTACCGGATTGCCACCAGCACGGACGTGCCGCAAAACATCCAGGCTATCATCGTCGAAACTGCACAGGATGATGGGCCGTGGGGGGCGCGCGGAATTGGCGAGCATGCCATGGTTCCCACTATCCCGGCGATTGCCAATGCGATCTACGATGCGATTGGGGTTCGGGTCGGTTCACCGCCCTACTCCTCAGAAAAAGTATACCTGGCAATGCTCGACGCAGGAGTGGTTGAGAGTTGAACAGTCGAAAGACACTCATTAAAGTCAGTGAATATCATGATTCAGTCAGCCTGATGGCGCTGGCGCAGCAGTTGGC
>CAZAGA010000205.1:0-3237 GCA_964484335.1 uncultured Anaerolineaceae bacterium | reverse complement strand
AAGTCAGTGAATATCATGATTCAGTCAGCCTGATGGCGCTGGCGCAGCAGTTGGCTCGTCTGCCAGGCTTGAACGACGCGGCGGTGGTGATGGCCACCGAAGCTAATAAAGAGCTTCTCAAGCAGGCGGGTTTGTTAACTGGAGAAGCTGAGGCGGCTTCGGCGAATGACTTGGTGATTGCGGTCAGCGGTGAGAGCGAAGCACTGGATCGAGCGCTGGGACAGGCCGAGGTACTACTCCAAAAAAAGACTGCCAGCCAGGATACGGGCGAATTTCGTCCGAAAAGCTTGCGCGGCGCGTTTAAGGCGCATCCTGAGGCTAACCTGGCGGTGATCTCGGTAGCTGGCCGCTATGCGGCAGGCGAAGCCTGGGAGGCGCTTCAGAATGGCCTGCATGTGCTGCTTTTTAGCGACAATGTCTCGATTGAAGATGAGATAGCCTTGAAGCATTACGCCGTGGCACATGGCTTACTCCTGATGGGGCCGGGGGCTGGTACGGCGATTCTAAATGGAGTGGCCCTCGGATTTGCCAATGTCCTGCCGCACGGTCCAGTTGGGATCGTGTCTGCGGCGGGGACAGGTTTGCAAGAAGTCAGTTGCCTGCTGGCCCGGCAGGGGATCGGGATTACCCAGGGAATTGGCACTGGCGGCCGAGATTTGAAGGCTGAAGTTGGCGGGTTGATGATGCTGGCTAGCTTGATGGCTTTGCAAGCCGATCTGGAGACACGGGTGATCCTGCTGGTCAGCAAGCCTCCTGCGGCAACGGTGGCGGATAAAATCTTGGCTCAAATTGGCCAGGGCGAGAAACCGGCGGTGGTATGCTTTTTAGGCGGAGATCCGGTAGCCATTCAGAGTGTTCCCAATGCGCTGGCGGCGCCTACTCTGGAGCAGGCAGCTCACTTGGCAGCCTGCCTGGCTGCACCTGGTCTGCAGCACAACCAGGCAGCTGATTGGTCTCAAGATTTCATTGCCCAGCAGCGCGCCGGATTGCAGTCGAGCCAGCGTTACCTGCGAGCTTTATATTCAGGCGGCACGCTGTGTTATGAGGCGCAGGTAATCTGGCAAGAGCTGTTGGCGGACCCAGTGCACTCGAACGCACCGCTACGTGGAATCAACCGCCTGCCCGACTCAACCCACAGCATCGGTCACAGCGCGGTTGACCTGGGTGAGGAAGAATTCACAGTTGGACGGCCTCACCCAATGATTGATCATGACCTGCGCATTCGCCGTATCCTGCAGGAAGCGCAAGACCCGGCAACTGCGCTGATCGTGTTGGATGTGGTGTTGGGCTATGGCGCTCATCCTGATCCGGCGGCTGAGTTGGGCCCGGCGGTGCGGAAAGCACGCAGTTTGGCTGCTGAAGCCGGCCGTGAGCTGATTGTTGTGGCTTCGGTGACCGGTGTGGAGGAAGACCCTCAATGCTTGAGTCGCCAGGTGCAGGCGCTGGAGCAGGCGGGCGTTGTGGTATGTAGCAGCAATGCGGCGGCGGCACGCCTGGCGGCTGCACTGGTTAGCTAGCCGACCCAGGTTGACCCATTCTGATTCTTCGTGGAAAAGGAAGCGCTGATAGTGGAAACTCCTGAGAGTAAGACCCCACCCATCAACGAGCTGTTTGGTGAGCCCCTGACGGTCATCAACCTTGGGTTGGCGAGCATGGCGCAATCGGTACGGGAGCAAGGCGTTCCGGTTGTGGAAGTAGACTGGCGTCCACCGGCTACCGGGTTGACCAGAGTGTACGCGACTCCCAGCGGAATCGATATCGAAGCTGCCAACCGCCAGGTATGCCAGCGCATAAAAACTGGGCGGCCGGTGTTGACTGGGATGGGCGTGGCCCGCGACGTGATTCCCGGTATGCACGAGCGAATGATCCTGCATGCCGGCCCGCCAATTACCTGGGAGCGAATGTGCGGCCCACAGCGTGGCGCAGTGATGGGGGCGCTAATCTATGAGGGTTTAGCGCAGGATGATCAAGAAGCAGAGCGACTTGCTGCCAGCGAGGAGATCGAGTTCTCGCCTTGCCACGACCATCATGCCGTTGGGCCGATGGCCGGAATTATCTCGCCCAGCATGCCGGTGTTCATCCTGGAAAACAAGACTTATGGCAACCTGGCCTATGCAACGCAGAACGAAGGCCTGGGCAAGGTGCTGCGTTACGGCGGGATGGGGCCGGAGGTTTATGCGCGGTTGAAATGGATGGAAACAGACCTGTATCCTACCCTTGACCGGGCGCTAAACAGCCTGCCGGAGGGGATTGACCTGCGTAGCCTGATTGCCCAGGCCCTGCACATGGGTGACGAATGCCACAACCGCAACCGCGCCGGAACTTCTTTGTTCCTGCGGGCGATATTGCCTGCGCTGGCGCGCACCAATCGAGATAACGAGACCCTGGCGAAAGTGATCGAGTTCATTGATCGCAATGATCACTTTTTCCTGAATCTGTCGATGCCAGCCGGGAAGGCGCTGCTCGAGCCTGCTGAAGGGGAGCCTGGTGCAACGATTGTGACAGTGATGGCGCGCAATGGCACCGATTTCGGTATACGCCTGGCGAGTATGCCCGAGCGTTGGTTCACCGCCCCGGCCGGGCAGGTGCAGGGATTGTATTTCCCCGGCTTCAGTGAGCAAGATGCCAATCCCGATATCGGTGACAGCACAATCACCGAGACGGCCGGTTACGGTGGGATGGCAATGGCAGCGGCTCCAGCGATTGTCAAATTTGTTGGCGGCAGCCCACAACTGGCAACCCAAACGACCCTGGAGATGTATGAAATTACCTTCGATGAGCATGAACAGTTCACGATTCCGGGGCTTAATTTCCGTGGGACGCCATTGGGAATCGATGTGCGTAGAGTGATGGAGACTGGAATCTTGCCGCAGATTAATACCGGGATTGCCCACCGCAACCCTGGCATTGGTATGGTGGGCGCGGGTATTTTACGGGCGCCTGAGCAATGCTTCAAAGATGCCTATACAGCAATCTGTGAAATGTAAACCGGAGAACAAGGACCTTTAAGAGGACTGATAAGGAGAATGCAATGAAATATATCGATTTGACCATCCCGCTTGGAATTGGTACGCCAGCCTGGCCAACATATGAACCGCTCCAGGTGAAATATTTTAAACGGTTAGCGCCGAATGGGGCCAACGGGCAGTTGCTGACCCATTCCAATCACCTGGGTACTCATTTGGATGGGGAGATTCATTTCTATACCCCCGGCAAGGATATGGCTTCCCTGGATAT
>CAZAGA010000204.1:0-6387 GCA_964484335.1 uncultured Anaerolineaceae bacterium | reverse complement strand
TGCTCCGTTCCAGGTGTTCGTAGAGTGGCGTTTCACTACCGGGTTCATTGTCGTATTGAACGGATTCCTTTAGAATGGACCAGTCGCCGGTTTCTTTGATATACGCTGAAACACCTAATACCAGCCACAGTGGATCGTCGTTGAAATTGCCGCCGACATCGTTGTTGCCGCGCTTGGTCAACGGCTGGTATTGATGATAAGCTCCACCGGAGGGCAGCTGGGTGGCTGCCAGGTCGAGGATGCGCTGCCGGGCACGCTCAGGCACCATGTGGACGAATCCAAGCAAGTCCTGGTTCGAATCGCGGAACCCCATCCCTCGCCCGATCCCCGATTCATAAAAGGAAGCCGAACGGGACATATTGAAAGTGACCATGCACTGGTACGCATTCCAGATATTGACCATCCGGTTGACATCCGGATCGGGGGATTGGACCTGGAAGAGACCCAGCAAGTTGTCCCAGTAGCTACGCAGTTCTTCAAAGGCTTTCTCGACTTGCGCTGCCTTCAGGTAACGATCGATAACGGGTCGGACTCTTCGTTTATTAATGGTCTGAGAGCCTGGAGGATCGAATTTATCATCTTTTGGATTTTCGTGATATCCCAGTAAGAAGATGACCTGGCGTGTTTCTCCTGGGGCGAGTGTAAGCCGTACATGATGCGAGCCAATGGGCGCCCAGCCATGTGCAACGGAGTGGTTTGATTTGCCATTTTCTACCACTTGGGGCCGGTCCCAGCCTCGGTACGCTCCCAGGAACGCTTCCCGCTGGGTATCGAAGCCAGCCAGAGGTTCAGAGCAGGCAAAATAAGCAAAATGATCGCGCCGTTCCCTGTATTCGGTTTTGTGATAGATCACGCCCTCTTCGACCTCCACCTGGCCGGTGGAAAAATTCCGTTGGAAATTGGTCCCATCATCCCAGGCGTCCCACAGGCACCATTCAATCGCTGAAAACACGGAAAGAGCAGCGGGTTTAGAACGTTGGTTGGTGATTTTTAGCTGCCAGATTTCCAAGTTTTGATTAAGCGGGACAAAGGCCAAGGTCTCTGCCTGGATGTCCTTAAACCGGCTGCTGATAACGCTGTATCCCTGACCATGCCGGCACGAATAACTTTCTAGCTCGCTCTGGGTAGGTCGCCAGGAAGGCGACCAGAATACCTGGTTGCCTTCATCCCGCAGGTATATATAGCGGCCGCCAGTATCGAGCGGCACATTGTTATAGCGATAGCGAGTCAGTCGCCGCAGGCGCGCATCCTTGTAAAAAGTGTATCCCCCGCCGGTATTTGAGATCAGTCCAAAGAAATCCTGGTTCCCCAGGTAGTTGATCCAGGGTAAGGGGGTATCGGGGCGGGTGATTACGTACTCGCGCCGGGCATCATCAAAATATCCGTAATTCATCACTGCCTCCAGAGGTTAAGCAGTTCGGTTTAGTCGCTCTGCAACATCTTGAGCAAAGCGTCGAATATAACCGGCGATGTAACTTTCGATGCTGAGCTCTGGATCTTCGATTAGAGGAGTTAGCTCCATCGCAAAGCATGTCCCGGTGGTTAAATCAACGCCATGGGATTCAAAGTAGGTGGCGTTTGCTCGGCGGCGGCCCATTGTGGCCAGATCATAACGTTTTCCTCCCACAATCTGTGAGTCAAAGACGCCTAAGAGCGCCATCTGCAAGCTTTCGTTGGCAGAGACGTCGAGAGCAATTTTGTCGCTGTCGATCATCCAATCTAGGTCCCGCCAGACTTCGCAGCCTAACAGCTCGGAGGGTCTTTCAGAAGGCGGCAGTCGCCGGATCGCTGCAATGACTTTGCGCGCTACCCCAACATGGGTATCGTGCTTGTCAGCCAGGTTGTGGGTGTAGACGATTTTCGGGCGGGTAGCCTGGAGCAAGGCAAGAATGTCCTCCACCGGTTGTTGGTTAGCGCCATCTTTGACTGCTTTGCTTGGGTAATCTAGCAATACCTGGGCGGCGTATTCCCCAACTACCGCTGCCTTGCGCTGTTCTTTGAAACGTACCAGGCGCATCTCCTCGTCAGTGTACTGTTCATAGGGGCCGCTGCGTGCAGAACCGCGTCCATCTGTCACCACAACCCCGCTAAACCAGCGTTCCGCCTGTTGGAAGCATTCCAGGATTGGCGCAGCCGCCATAATTTCCAGGTCGTCCTGGTGTGCAGCAATGGCCAGGTGAGTTGTCCGCGCCAGGGCTGGCTCAATCGAAAGCCCATCGGGGATAAATATTTCGGATCCAGGTTGGTGAAATTTCATTTTTACTCCTTTTTAGCAAGAATCGGCAAGCTGGCGGCAGCAATCGACTGGCCGACCCGCCGGCTGCGTTCATCTGGTAGCTGGATATGCAGGTTTTCGGATAACTCTGGGAATTCAGCTTTTAGAACTTCATGAGCCTGGTCGAGAATGATTTGTCCACCGCTGCCTGAGGTACAACGGCCCAGGATTAACACATACTTTAACGGGTAGAAATCTGCGTAATGCGCTAAACCATAGCCCAGGTAAATTCCCATGCTTCTCCAGATATCTACCGCCCCAGGGTGTCCGGCTTCCAATTTTTCTTGGACAAGTTTTAATTTTTCGGCATCCGTCACCTCAGCCGGGATCAGAATCCCAGCTTTTGGCGCCAGGCGAAATACACACTGTTGCGAGAAATACATCGAGCCGCAGCCGGTATCACCTGACCATTCATCTACTGCGGCGCTTGGATTGTAATCAACCGGCGCGAAGGCCAGTTCGTTCAACCAGCCCACGACATGACCATCTAAATCGACATATCCCGCAGCTTCGCTGGAGCCCATCGCAATCCCCAGGATTCCATTATCATCCAACGACATTGATCCGGCTAGCGCCGTAACGTCCCCGTCGTTCACAACCTCCAGCGGCACGCCAAACTCCTGGCGCAGACGCAGAAAAAGTTGCTTAATTTCATGGAACCGTTCAGCAGGAATTCCCCGAAAAAGTGAAGCAACCATTGGCCGGCTGTCGATAATAATACCAGCCGAGCTGCCGCCGATGGCATCCACGCGCGGCATTTTGGCGGCAGCGCTTTCCAGAGCTGCCCGGATTTCTCGGTAGTGATACTCGGGATCGCTCTGCTTACGTGGCTCCCAGACGACTTCTTCGCTATACACAGCCTGGCCATCAATCACTGCGCTGACTTTTCGATCTGAAGCACCTAGGTCGAAGCCGATCCGGCATCCCTCCAAGTGGCGGCCCAGTGCTTTACCAATTTCCTGGGTTGGTGGAACCTCTTCAGGCGTGCAGGACAGGATGCGAAATTCTTGTTCATATACCTGGCGGCCCATGAAATCATAATCGAATTGGCGCGCTCCGCCCGGGGCATAGATCCGGCTTAAATCCTGTCCGATGGATCGAGGCCCACCGACATAGACGGTATGCCCGCCGCGTGCCCAGAGCAGGAATTTCACCAGGCGCTCGACATATGCCAGGTTCGTATTCGACTGGGGGTGGCTTTCGGGGAAGACACGGGTTTCAAAACGACTGACTTGTTGGTGATCGCGTTCTAAGCCAAGCACCAATGATACACCAGCTTCAGCCGTTGCCTGGCGAAAGGCGCGATTCGCCAGGACTGCCGGGCGAAACTGGGCTTCGAGCGGGGGGACTAGCTTTGGCTCAATCAGCGTAAGGTTTTGCATCATTCTCGCCTTCAAGGTTAAGCAATGAACTGTTTTCTTGAGTTCGGTTTTGATTAAATAGCAGAGTGTAATTGCCTAATAACAGGGCTGAAGCGCCAAGCAAGACTACATCCTGGCCCAGGCTGCCGACTTCAATCTGGGTTGTATTTGCCAGCCAGGGCAGCGTATTCTGCTTGACAGTATCGCAGACCACTTGAAACCATTCCTGTCCAAAGCAGGTCATATCTCCGGTAAGCAAAATCAACTGTATGTTATAGGCTGCTAGCAGGTGGGCGATCGCTTTACCCAGCGCCTGGGCGGTTTCGAGAACAATCTGGCGGGAAAATGGATTACCGGCCAGGAAGTCGAGTTGAATACGTTCCAGGCTGATCAATTGTGATGGTCGATAGGAAGGATTAGCCTGATATTTTCGCAACAAAGCCTGGGCGCTGGCGACTGTCTCCAGGCAGCCAGTGTTTCCGCAGCGGCATCGTTCACCATTCTCTGGCGCGACCACCACGTGCCCGATCTCGCCTGCGCCTCCCCCATCGCCCTGAATGAGCTTACCTTGCAGCACAATTCCAGCCCCTATTCCTCGCCGGGCATTGATGACGATCATGCTGCCAGACGAGGGATGGCGCTTACCAAAAGTGTATTCTCCAAGCGCTGCCGCCTGGCTATCGTTGAGTACATATACCGGCAGTCGGTACCTTTTCTGGAGTAGATCCGCTAGAGGAATATCTTGCCAATCCAAGTTGACGGCATTGATGATCACCCCCCGGTGGGTATTTACCAGGCCAGGAGTACCAACCCCGATCCCGACAATTGGGAGGTCGGTAGCGTCGACCAGGAGATCCAGAATCTGGTAAACCAGGGCTAAGGCCTCATCACCAGACCGGTCTTGGACAGCCGCTTGTGCCCGGTGGAGGATTTTTCCCCGTAAATTTACTACCGTACCCCGAAATTCAGACTGTGCCAGGTCTAGCGCCAAGAGGCAGCGGCTGTCTGGTATGATGCTGAGCAAAACGGGGGCTTTTCCTCCCTGGGAAGCGCCCAGGCCCACTTCCTGAACCAATCCTTCCGATAGCAGCACAGCTACCAACTCAGAAACTGTCGTTCGGGTTAAGCCTGTACACCGGGCAATCTCTGCCCGGCTGATCTTTTCCTGGTCATAGATGGTCTGAAAGACCAGGTTGCGGTTATGCACCTTGGTCAGTTGGTGGGTGGCTTTCTTCATGCCTGTTTAAGGAACCGAGCCCAGGTCTGCTTTGGGAGTTAAGTGAACAAACAAAGCTTAGTATAGTGCAATTCATCGATCTGTCAATGAGCATGGGGATCCCAGATTCTCCCAGCCTTTGGGTGAAATTTGTTTGGGTGTCCCCTTTAACAATCAGCCGCATTTCCGGCCGGTAATCTTCAATCGGCCGGAAATGCTGGATAGCCGGTGGTTTTACATATATTCGCGGAACTGGAGCCCGTGGCGTTTCCGCGCTGCCAGCCAGGCCTTGCGCAGCAGTTCGTATACCGCCTCGGGTTGGGAAACATTGCGAAGCACGATTTTCGGGTCTGATGGGTCGTGGCCGGTGATATGGATATCGCCCAGGTTCATTAGACGCTCGGTCAGGCCGCGAGTCATATCCAGGTCCTGGATTCGGACCAGCTCAAAATTCTCGATATCCTTTCCCAGTAAACCTTGCACCACTTTTACCCGATCATTGGTGATGGTGTAATTTTCGATTAAGGAGAGGAAGGGCCGGCCTTTCCATAATATCTCTTCGGAATATTCGTCAGCCGCTTTGGATGGAGCTTCTTCTTTTGGTTCAGGATTGACTTCATCAAGCAGCCCATCCAGGGTGACCATCATATGGTCGGCGATCTTGCTGATTAATTTCTCTTGTTGCTCCATGGGCATTGTGGAGAGTTCGACGCCGCTTTGAGCTACAGCCTGCCAGATGTTGGCGATGATTTTGGCACGGGTAGAATCGATAGACATTTGTCGCTCCTGATTGTCAAGCTGGTTAATGAAGGTTTGGATCTGGTTTCGATCGGCCGCCGATCATTCTCATATTATAATCTTATAATCCTATGGAGGAAATATAACCGCCATGTCTATGAAAACCCACCCCTCTCTTGTTCCACCCCCTAGCAATCCCCGACCGCAGATCCCAGCTCGTCTGCTGCTTGGCCCTGGGCCAAGCCAGGTTGATCCGCGTGTGCTGGCTGCTCTGGCAACCCCACTCTTGGGGCACCTGGATCCAGCCTTCTTAAGCTTGATGGATTCGAATCAGGAATTACTGCGGTATGCCTTTCAAACCGAGAATCGCCTGACCCTGGCAGTTCCGGGTACTGGCAGTGCTGCTATGGAGGCTGCAATTGCCAATCTAGTTGAACCTGGTGATGAGGTGGCAGTTTTCATAAATGGATTTTTTGGCGGTCGCCAGGCTGAGATGGCCCGTCGCTATGGCGGGCGGGTCGCCGAGTACCATCGTGCCTGGGGTGAAATTTTCTCGCCTGAGGAAATCTCTCAGGCCCTCGAAAAGCAACCCGCAAAAATTGTCTGCCTGATACAGGCAGAGACCTCCACTGGAGCTTTGCAGCCCGTCGCAGAAATTGCCAGGATCGTTCACCAGATGGGCAGCGTGTTAATCGTTGATACTGTTACCTCCTTGGGTGGGGTGGAATTACTCGTTGATGCTTGGGATTTGGATGTTTGCTATAGCGGGACTCAGAAATGCCTGGGCTGCCCCCCTG
>CAZAGA010000203.1:0-6407 GCA_964484335.1 uncultured Anaerolineaceae bacterium | reverse complement strand
GCATTGTAGATCGCGCCGGGGTAATCCGGGACCAGGCAGTAAACCAGCACGTCGACCAGGCGGGTGGTGCGCGGCACCTGTCCGGCGGGGATCCAGCCCAGGTCGGTGATATTGGTTGCCCCGGCAATGGCCGCTTGCAAGGCGATGCGCTGCGGCCCGTCGCCGGCCAGCAACAGGTGCAGCCCGGGCTGGTCCTTCAAGGCGGCGACCAGCGGTAAGAGCAGGCGGTTGCGGGTGAAGCCACCGATATAGCCGACTAGCAGGCTGTCGGGATCGACGCCCAGGGCGGCTCTTTGGGCGGCGCGCTCGTCGGGGGCGCTGTCCGGGTAATCGGTTAACTCGGCCAGGTTGGCGATGGTGACCAATGGCTGGCGCACGCCACGGGCGCGATATTCGTCCGCCAGGACATAGCTGGCGGTGATCACCGCGTCGGCCTGGGCCAGCCAGCGTCGCTCCAGCCAGGCCAGGCCATGCACCAGCAGGGTCGGCAGGTAAAGCGACATCAGCGCCGGGTAATGCTCGTGGGCGTCGAAAACCACCCGGGCCAGGGGGTGGCGGCGGCGATAGGCCAACCCGATCCACAGCGTATCCAGGTCGTGGCAGTGAACGATCTCGGGGCGCAAACGCTCCAGGCGAACCAGAGCCGCCCGCCCAAAGCGAGGCAGGTAGAATAGCTGCCGCCAGCCAGCCGCGTAGCGCGTGCGGACCTCCTGGACGCGCTCGATCGCCAGGCCATGATCCTGCTCAGTCGCGGCTAACTCGACCTGGCGATCCCAGCACACCAGGTGGAGCGGGTAGCCGGCGCCCAATAGCGCCCGGGCTTCGCGCGCTACACGCGGGTCAGGGCGGTAGCTGTTCGAAAGCAGCATTGCCACGCTTTTCATCGTCTCTCTCCGATCAGGCGTTGGTATACCGCTGCCACTCGAGCGAACTGGGCTTCCTGCCCGGCGCGTTGGCTGGCAACCTGGGCAGCGCGGCCACCCAGCGCCTGGCGCAGCTCGGGCTGGCGCAATAACCGCAGCACGGCTTCGGCCAGGGCGGCGGGATCGCCGGGCGGGATTAACAGGCCGTTGATCCTGGGCTCGATCCACTGGCGCAGAGTGGGTAGATCGCTGGCGACCAGCGCGCAGCCGCAGGCCATGCTTTCGAGCACCGAGACCGGCGTGCCGTCGGATGCAGCGACCGAGATGGCGATCTCGCTGCGCCGGTAGAGCTCGCCAAGCTGCTGGTCGCTCTCGACTGGCGGGAGGTATTCGACTGCCTGGCTCGCGCCGGCTGCAGCCAGGCTGGCTCTGAATTGCGCCAACAGACCGGGGTCGGCGTTGTAGGTCAGGACCTGGAAACGCGCCTGGGGAACCTCGGCCAGGATGGAGGGAATGGCGGCGGCAATACTCAATGGGTTGTAGACAGGCTGGACCGCGCGCAGGCTGAGGATGGTTGGTTGGTCGGGTAGACCGGCGCGCTGGCGCTCGGCGGCTGGCCCGTCACCGGGATGGAAGACCTGCAAATCGAGCCCGAAAAAGGCCACCTCGCAGCGCTCGGCCGGCGTACCCAGCCCCAGGGCAGCCTGGCGCAGCCCCTCGGACAAGCACAACAGGTAGTCGGCTTGGTGCAGCGCCTGGCGGGTCAGGCGATTGTGTAGCCAGGAGCGCTGGCCGAGCAGCAGCAGATCGGAGCCCATGGCGGTGATGACGAAGGGGTGGAAGTGGGCGGCGCTCGCCAGCCAGCTCGCCCCGGCTGCCCCAAAGGCATGCAGTAGGTCCGGCTGGACGCGCCGCAGCAGGCCGGGCAGGGCGGCGCGCCAGGCCAGGAAGCGCAAGCGCGGCAGGTTCGACAGGCGGGAAAGGTCAAAGAGTTCGACTTCAGGCGGTAGGGCGGCCTGGACCGGCTGCGGGCTAATTAAGGCGACCTGGTAGCCGTGCTGAATTAACACGTTAATGAAACGCCGTGTATGGGCGTTGTTAGCCGGTGCGACCAGGCAGATCTTCATCGCTACACCAAATCCCGGACGCGCTCAGCGGCCTGCCGCCAGGAAGCATGCCCCTCGACCCACTCCCGGCCGCGCCGGCCCATTTCGGCTTGTTGGCTGGCGGGGAGCTCAAGTAGTTCAGAGAGTGATTTGCGCATAGCCATTATATCATCAGCTGGGACCAGGCATCCGGCTCCGGATTGCTCGATCATCTCCATCCCCTCCAGGCGAGTCGCCAGCACCGGCCGGGCGCAGGCCAGGTATTCGAGCACTTTCAAGGCTGAATAGCCGCTGGAAAGCGGGCGCTTCGGCGCGGCCAACAGGTCGCAAGCCGCCAGGAAAGTTGGGACTTGGTCGTAGGGTAAACGTCCCAACAGGTGAACCCGCTCCGACTGTCCGAGTTGGGCGATCTGCCGCGCCAGGGCGGGCTGCTCCGGGCCACTCCCGGCAATTAAGAGCTTGCGCCGCCCCTGTGCTGGCTCCGCTAGCCCGGCGAATGCTTCCACCAGCCCTTCCAGTCCTTGCCAGGCAGCCAGTCCGCCAGAGAAGCCCACCAATTGGTCGTTGTCGCTCAATTCCAGACCGCAGATCGCCTGTAGGGCACGGCGAGCCTCCAGGCGGTCGCGCGTTTGGAAATGTTCCAGGTTGACGCCGTTGGGTACGACCTGGATTTTGCTAGCCGGGATGCCGCGCCCTTCCAGGTAAAGGGCGAGCTGGGGGGTGACCACGACCACCTGGCTCGCCAGGCGGCAGGCCTGGTCGTACGAACGGCTGCGCAGCGCCTGCAACCAGCGCACCACTGGACGCCGCCAGGCAGGGTAGCTGTTCAAAGAAAGGCGCTGTTCTTCGCTCCAGGCGCCGTTCACCTCCAGGATCGCCGGCAGCCCCAGGCGCCGCGCCGCGCGCAACGGGCCAAGGGCGTAGCTGGCCGCCCGGACGTAGACGACTTCGACCTGGTTCTGGGCGGCTAGTCGTTCGATCTGCTGCCCGGCTGCCCGGCTGGCCAGCGTTTGGCCCACGGCGTCTGGGCGGATCCTTGGCGCTGGCAGTCGCAACGCGGCGAAGGGTAGATCTTTCGGCAATGCTTCGGTCGGGGTCTGGCTGGCCAGGTAGACTGTCTCCAACTCGGCCAGGGCCCGGCAGAACTCGAGCACGTGGGTGCGCATCGCCAATCCGGCGCTCAGGTCACGCTCGACCACCACCAGCCAGTTCATGGTCGGAAGCTAGCGATTGCATCGACCACTGCCTGGAATTGCTCCGGGCGCATGCTCGGGAAAAGCGGCAGGCTGACCAACCGGGCAGCGGCGGCCTCGGTTTGGGGCAGCGCCGGCAGGCTGGTGCCGAAGCGGTCTTGATAATAGCTGAAGCGATGGATTGGCGGGTAATGCAGGCTGGTCTGGATTCCCAACCGCATCAAATGCTTTACGAAGGCCGGGCGCAGGGCCGGCTCGCGCAGCAATGCGACGAACAGGTGGCAGGCGGGCAGGCCGCGCGGCTGGCTGAAGGACAGCTCCAACCAGGGGTTGCCCGCCAGGGCTGCCCGGTAATCGGCGCTGAGCTCTCGGCGGCGCTGGTTGTTCGTCGCCAGTTTTTCCAATTGGACCAGGCCGAGCGCGGCATGGATCTCGTCCATCCGGTAGTTATACCCCAGGGCGACCACGTCATAGCTGCTGGCATGGCCGCGGTGGCGGTCCCAGGTCAGGCTGGTCATGCCGTGCGAGCGTAGCCGGCGCAAGCGCTCGGTCAAGTCGGGGTCACGCGCGACGACCAGGCCGCCTTCGCCGGTGACCAGGTTTTTATTTGAAAAGAAGCTAAAGCAGCCCAGCGCGCCGAAAGTCCCGGCGGCCTGGCCGTCCAGTTGCGCCCCGGGGGCGTGGGCGGCATCTTCGATCACGGCCAGGTTGTGGCGCTTGGCCAGCCTCAGGATAGCCGGCATGTCGCACAGGTAGCCGCCGTAATGCATCACAGCGATCGCCCGGGTCTGCGGCGTGATGCTGGCCTCGATTGCTTGCGGCGAGATCGTCAGGTCGTCCGGGCTGTGGATATCGACGAAGACCGGGCGCGCCCCGCTGTAGAGCACCGCGTTGGCGGTGGCGACGAAGGTCAGCGCCGGAACGATCACCTCGTCACCGGGCCCCAGGTCGAGCGCCAGGCAGGCCAGGTGCAGGGCAGCGGTGCCATTGGCGACCGCGCAGCTTTGCGGCAGGCCGAGCAACTCGGCAAAGCGCTGCTCGAAGCGGGCGGTCACTTCGCCCATCGTCAGCCAACCCGAGCGCAGCACCTCGCTGACAGCCTGCAACTCGGCGGCATCGAAATCAAGATCAGATAGCGGGACGATCCATTGCGGATTGGACAAGGATGAATGCCTCAAAGAATGGGATAAGCGGATTATACCTGAAGGCTTTATTCTTTTTCCCCCTTGTACCAATTCAATCGGAAAGTTATACTTCAGCCCTAAGATATGGGTGTGTTATGAAAATCGAAACTCTGCTTGAGTCCCTGCCAAATACTTATAACGACGGAGATCGTGAGCTGGTGTTACGCGCTTATCGGGTCGCTGAGAAAGCTCACGAGCCGCAAAAGCGCGCCTCGGGCGAGCCGTACATCAGCCATTGCCTGGCAGTGGCTTCTATCCTGGCGGAGATGCGGGTGCCACCGCCAGTGGTCGCGGCTGGCTTGCTGCATGACACGGTCGAGGACACTGGCCTGACACTGGACGACCTGCGCCGGGATTTCGGCGATGAGATCGCCAAGCTGGTTGATGGGGTGACCAAGCTGACCAACCTGCCGCGCGTCTCGCGCGGTGAAGACCTGGAACAATTGGTGGAAGGCCCGGCTCCACTGGGCGATCACCGGGTGATTGAAGACCCCGACGAATTGGCTGCCCAGCAGCGCCGCGATCGTCGCTTTGACCTGCAGTCCGAGACGCTGCGCAAAACCTTTATGGCGATGAGCGATGATGTGCGCGTGGTGTTGATCAAGCTGGCTGACCGGTTGCACAATATGCGCACCCTCAGTCACATGCCGGAGAATAAGCGCCGGCGAATCGCTCAAGAGACCCTGGACATCTTTGCCCCCCTGGCCAGCCGGCTTGGCATCTGGAACATTAAGTGGGAGCTAGAAGACCAGGGTTTTCGTTATACCAACCCGGAGAAGTATAAGGAAATCGCCAAGCTGCTGGCTGAGCGCCGCTCAGTGCGCGAGAACGATATGAAGCAAATAAAGCAGCGCCTGGAAGAGGTGCTCAGCCGGTGCGGCATATCGGCGGAGGTGACTGCCCGTTCCAAGCATATCTACTCGATTTATAAAAAGATGCTCCGCAAGGGCGTGCCTTTTGACCTGGTCTATGATGTGCGCGGTGTGCGGGTGATCGTGACCGATGAGCCGACCTGTTACATGGCCTTGGGTTTTATCCATTCCACCTGGCGACCGGTACCAGGCGAATTCGATGATTATATTGGAAATCCCAAGGATAATTTCTATAAATCGCTACACACCGCGGTGATCTGGGATGATGGCAAGACGCTCGAAATCCAGATCCGCACCCCCGAAATGCACCAAAACGCTGAGCTTGGCATTGCCGCTCACTGGGTATACAAGGAAAGCGCTTCCAGAGACACCGAATACGAGCGGCGGATTGTCTGGTTGCGCTCTTTAATGGAGTGGCGCCAGGATGTTGAAGATGCGCGCGAATTTGTCGCGGGGATGCAATCGGATGTTTTCGTCGACCGGGTCTATATCCTGACGCCGAAGGGCGATATAATCGACCTGCCGGTCGGCTCGACGCCGATCGATTTTGCTTATCATGTCCATACCGAGGTCGGTCATCGCTGCCGGGGGGCCAAGGTCAATGGCAAGCTGGTTTCGCTCGATTACCAGCTTAAGACAGGCGACCAGGTTCATATTTTGACTGCCAAGCAGGGTGGGCCAAGCCGGGACTGGTTGAACCAGAACCTCGGCCTGGTCAAGACCCAACGCGCCCGCTCGAAAATTCGCCATTGGTTCATCGACCAGGCGCGTGAGAAAAATCTCAACCAGGGCCGCTTGATCCTGGAAAAAGAGCTCCGCCGCTTAGGCCTGGCCGACACGAACCTGGAACGGCTGGCGCGTGAATTGGATTTTAGAGCGTCCGATGACCTGTTTGTTGCTATGGGCACCGGTGAAGTCTCGATCCCGCAGTTAGTCCGGCATTTGACCTTGCCGGCTCCGGAGACCGAACCCGAGCTGGTGACGGTCAGCTCAAAAAGCAGCTTACAGCTTGGTGATAATGGCCAGGCGGTGGCGGTGTTGGGATTGAAAGGCTTGTTGACCAGCATGGCCAAATGTTGCAACCCGGCGCCAGGCGACCCGATAATTGGCTACATCACACGGGGCCGGGGCGCTACCATCCACCGCCAGGACTGCCCAAACATCTACCGGGTGCAAGATCGCGAACGGC
>CAZAGA010000202.1:0-6442 GCA_964484335.1 uncultured Anaerolineaceae bacterium | reverse complement strand
CGAACGAGGTCGTGATCAACGACGTGGAGATCTCGCGCAAGCATGCCCGGCTGACGGCCCAAACGGGCGGCTATATCCTGGAGGATATGGGCTCGACCAACGGGACCTATGTCAATGGGCAACGCTTGCTGGGACCGCATCTGCTGCGGGCGGGCGAGATGATCGCGTTTGGGGAAAAAGTGAGCCTGTCGTATGAGATGCTGCAATTCGACCCAAACGCCACGGTGGTGACGCCGGTCAGCCTGCCGCCGTACCAGATGCCGCCCTCGGCCTTTGAAACGGGCGACGTGCCGCCGGTCGAGCTGCCCGCCGCGGCTTACACGCCTCCGCCGGCGGCCGAGATCCCGGCCTACGTCCCACCGCCACAACCGGCCTATTACAGCGGACAGATCCCGGCCGGACCAGACGAGATCAGCCCGGCAGTTGAGCCGAAGAAGGGCTCCCGGAGCTGGATCGTGCTCGGCGCGGGTTGCCTGGTGGTGTTTTTATGCGTTTGCGTTGGGACAGGGTACCTGTTCGATACGCTGAATCTATACTGTTTCCCGCCGTTTGACTCACTGTTCAACTGGCTGTACACCTGCCCGTAATCGAGTGCTTCACAATTTCAAAAATTCAAAAATTCAGTTTTGCACCCCCTTTTAATGGGTGCAAAACTGCAGCACTGAATGGTGAGGTTCTGCTAGGCGTCTCACTCTTGACGCGCTGGCTGACCGGAAAATTACCAGGCGGATTCCCGGTTAAATCAACTAATATCTCCCAGACCCCCGACGTGCGGGCCAGGTGCAGCTCGAGCCAGCGCGGGCCGGGGGCGCTGGCCCAAACGCGGGCGTGTCCGCCAGTGATCTCGGCGCGCTCGGGCAGGTAGCCGGCCTGTTGGACGGCCAGGACCAGGGCGTACATCTCGGCGGCCTGGGGATCGGCGGTGAAAGGACGCCCGTCACCAGCTTCCAGGCGCTCGAGCACGACCTGGATAGCCTGCAGCAGGCTGTCGGTCCGCTCGAGATTACCGGCGCGCAGGGCAGCATCAGCGGAAACGAAGAGCAGCTCGAGAGCCAGATTTTCCGGCTGCTGGGGGTGGCGAAAATAATCGGCGACGATGCCGCGCTGGCGCATCTGGGCAGTGTCGGCCAGCCAGGCGTAGAGGAAGTAGGCGGAGGGATCAAGTAGGACCTGGTAGCGGCGCAGGCTGTCGTAATAAGCGACACTCAGGCGCAGGTCTTCGACGATCTGGGGGGTGAGCGGCTGGGCAGCGAGGTAGGCCAGCAGGCGCTGTTCAAGCTCGGCCAAGCCAAAACCATAATGGACCTGCAAAGCGGCGTCGAGGGAGGCGGACTGCTCGGCAGTTGCGGAGGAATTTTCGGCGGCAGGCTGGCCTGGCTGGCGGGGGATATCCCGGTAGAAGGTCAGGAAAGCCGGCCAGCCCCAGGTATCGACCAGGTATTCGACCAGCGCTCCGGCTTGCAGGTAGCCAATTTCATGCTGGGAGGGGTAGAAGTCATCAGCCAACTCGGCCAGGGGAATCCAGCGGTCGAGCCCACAGGCCGGGGCGGTGGGGTCGCTGGAGGGGGTGGGCTGGCAGCCGGGCAAGGGTGGGAGCAGGGCAGCAGCGCGTGCGAGCAGCGGCTCGGGTTTGAAATGACCGCCAGTCAGGTATACAGCCAGGCCCTCGACCAGGATGGTGGGACGGAAATCCGCTTCGGCCTTGCCATCCAGCCAGTGAGCGATTTCGTGGTTGAGCACCAGGTCGGCAGCCCGGCCGGCGTAGTTGCGGTCGAGGTAGGAGACGGCGATCTCGGAGGCGGTGAAGCCGCCATGACCGAGGACGCGCGGCAGCAGGACGATGGGGATCTTTTCTTCGAGCGGGACTTCCAGCCTCTGGCTGAGGGCGGCAGCGCGCTGGTCAACCAGCTCGAGCAGCAGGTCGAGATCACGCTCGGCAGCCGTGCCGGTGATGTAATGGACCTGGCAGCATTGGCTTTCGGCGGTGCGCCAGGTGGCCTGACTTTCAGCGGCCGGGCGGAGGGCGGATGGAAGCAGATCAATGGAGGCCTGCCAGGCCGGGCCGTTGGGCAGGACCTGGAATTCGAGCGGGTAAGCGCCGGCAGGCAGGCCAGCAGTATCCCAGAACCACCACAGGGTGGCCTGCAGGCGACGGCCGAGGCCGAAGCTATCAAAGGCAGCCGAGCCGAGCGGCGACGCGTCGGGGTCGGAAGGCAACCGAACCTGGACGGTGCGCCCAGCCCAGTCACCGGGCGGGGGGAGGATCTCCAGGCTGAGCGTATCGCCAGCGTAAAGCGGTCCATTGGGATGCCAGCGCAACTCAAAGGCAGACTGCGGCGTGGGGGTCTGGGTTGGAGAAGAGGAGGGGAACGGCGTGGGCGAAGGACTGACCGGCGGAAGGGAGGGCGCGGCAGGCGGGGTGAGCTGGGCCGGAGAGGCTTCCAGGCGGAACTGGAGCAGCCCGCAGGCGGAGAGGCTCAGGAGCAGCAGCAGGCTGGCCGGGGATAATTTGAGGGAGCGCATGGCTGTTATTATAGCCGAGCGGTAAAATTTGATGTTTGGTGATTTGAAAAATCGGACCAGCCGATTTTTCAGATCACCAAACGTCAGCCAATCCAACGGCATGCCTTAGCTGATACAATTGGAGTTGATGAACGAGATTGCCGCTACAGCAAACACGCCCGAAACGATTGAGTTGCGCCTGACCACCCCGGCTTACGGGGGGACAACGCTTGGCCGCCTGCCGGATGGCCGGGCGGTGTTTGTGCCGTTTGCCCTGCCTGGCGAGCGGGTGCTCGTCCGGCTGCGAGAGGAGAAGCGCGGGCACGCCCAGGCTGAGTTGGTAGAGGTGCTGGAGGCGGCCGGGGAACGGATCCCCGCCCCCTGCCCGCACTTTGGGCTGTGCGGCGGCTGCCACTACCAGCACCTGGCTTACCCGGAGCAGCTGAAGCTGAAAACGGCGATCCTGGGCGAGCAATTGTCCCGCCTGGGCGGGCTGAGCCAGCCGCCGGTGCGGCCGTGCGTTCCATCACCAAAACCTTTCCATTACCGCAATACCGTCCAATTCCACCTGACCGCAACGGGGCAGCTGGGATTTGTCCAGGCAGACAGCCAGGCAGTCTTCCCGGTCGAGCGCTGCCTGCTACCCGAGACGGCGATCAACGAGGTATGGCCGCAGCTCGACTTCGAGGAACAACCAACGATCGAGCGAATCGGCCTGCGCCTGGGGGCGGAGGATGAACTGCAGATCATCCTTGAAAGCGACGATCTGCAGCCACCCGAGATCAGCGTGGAGGGGTTGCCGGTATCGGTGGCGCACCTCAGCCCTGCCGGGGTGTTGACCCTGGCGGGCAGCCCGGTGGTGCGGATGGTAATCGGCGAGCGGAGCTTCCAGGTCTCGGCCGGCTCATTTTTCCAGGTCAACCAGGCGATGGCGGAGGCAATGGTGGAACACGTGCTGGAACTGGCCCAGGCGAGCCCGGAAATGACCATCCTGGATGTGTACTGCGGGGTCGGCTTGTTCAGCGCCTTCCTGGCCGAGCGGGCTGGGCGGGTGATCGGGATCGAATCGTCGCCCAACGCCTGCGAGGACTTCGTCGAAAACCTGGATGAATTCGAGAATGTCGAGCTATACGAGGCGACCGCCGAGCAGGCCCTGGGGCAGATCCACCTGCAGCCGGAGCTGGTGGTGGTCGATCCGCCACGGGCCGGGATTGAGCGGCGGGCATTGGATAGCCTGCTGCATTTGAACCCGAAGCGCCTGATTTATATCTCCTGCGACCCGGCAACGCTGGCGCGCGACGCCCGGCGGCTAGGCCAGGGCGGCTATCGCCTGCGCCAGGTCACGCCATTTGATCTTTTTCCGCAAACCTACCATATCGAGAGCGTCAGCCTGTGGGAACGATGAAGAAGAGGCTTCGATTTCCATTTATTTCAACGGCTGGAATAAATAGAAATCACAAAGCTGATCTTGACAGGGACATCCATCTATTATATAATAGAACAAAAGTTCTATTTAGTTATATAGGATGGATGCCCGATGATTACCGCACAAGAACGGCTGACCTTCCGAAACAAGGTTAAAGAACGCTTCAGCGCCAGTTTTCCCTGGCTGGGCAAACCGGCGCTCGAGGTTGGGATCAAGGTGGGCAATCGAAACCAGACAACCGAACTGGCTGCTGAGGCGCCGGTGGACCAACCGGCCGCACAAGCAGGAAAAATCCAGAAAAAAGCACCGCTGACCTTCCAGGCCTGGCACGAGAAAAACCGCCGCCAGCCAGCCTACAGCCTGCTGCTGGGCCGCTGCGAAGACGACCTGCCGTTGACACTTGACCTGACCAACCCGGCGGCCGGGGCGCTGCTGATCACGGGTGAGCGCGGCTCGGGCAAAAGCAGCCTGTTGCGGATGATCTTGTCCACAGTAGCTGAAAATAATGCCCCGGAGCAAACCTGTTTTTACATCCTGGCAAACAATTATCATGAATACAGCGACCTGGGTGAAGCGGAGGCCTGCAAGCAGTGCCTGGGAGTGCGCGACCCTGGCGCGGTGCAGCTTTTCGAAACCCTGTTCAAGGAGATCGATCAACGGCGAGAGTATCCTTCGGCCTCGTTTATCGTTGTGGGGATCGATGGGCTGGCGCAAATCACGCAAATCCGGGACAGCGAGTTCCAGGCCCGCTTCCTGCGGCTGGTGAAGCACGGCCCGCGACTGGGAGTCTGGCTGGCTGCAACGCTAACCGCTCAGGAGGCTGAGCAGCTCGATCCGGCCCTAGTGGAGGCCTTTCGCACTCACCTGCTCGGCGCCATCGCCAACCCGAGCCTGGCAACCTACCTGGGGCGCGATTCCGAAGCCCCAGCAGGCGAATTGGAACGCGGGACGCAGTTTTGCGCCTATGTGGACGAGGATTGGTTCAAGTTCTGGGTCAGCGAACCCAAGGGAGGCGCGGGATGAACATCGGGATGCTATGGTTCGATAACGATCCGAAAGCGGAGCTGGCGGTCAAAGTGGAGCGAGCGGCGGCCTACTACCGGAATAAATACGGGCGGGCACCGACGATTTGTTTTGTGCATCCCAGCATGTTCGGCGCGACGCCGCCGCCCAACGAGACGGGAGGGTTGAAAGCGGGCGGGCTGGAGATTCGCTCGACCCGCAGCGTGCTACCGAATCACCTGTGGCTGGGGGTCAATGGCGCCAATCCCACCTAGGTTGGCGACCAGGGTTTCGAGGGCCAGCTCGCCGGGCGACTGGCTGGTTTTCATCTGCAGGTCAATCTCGAGCAGGCGGTGATAGATTTGTTCCAACCCAAGCAGCGTAAAGCGGCGCGCCTGGGCACTAATTTTTTCAGCGACGAAGGGGATAATTTGTAACTGGCGGGCAACTTCTTGGACGCTCCCGCCGCCATCCAAGACTTCACGCGCCTGAAGCAACAGGCGGAACTGGCGCACAATCATTGGGAAGATGGCCTGGGGACTGTCCTCTTCAAGCAGGCGCTCGAGCATAGCGATAGCCGGTTTCAATTGGTGATTGCCAATCGCATCGACCAGGGCGAAAATATTGCCCTCGTGGGTATCTGCAGTCAGCAGGTGGACGTCATCGCGCTCAACCGGCCGGCGATAGTTGACATAGTCCAATAACTTGAGAATTTCTTGATCGGCCTGGCGGGGTTCTGCGCCGATTAGCTCGGCCAGGCGGTTGGCGGCGTCACGGGTGAATTGTCCGCCGTGATCCTTGGCGCGGCGGATGATCCAGCCAGCCATGTTTTCGTCCTTAGGAAGCAGAAAGGACTTGATATGGACGCGTTCTCCAGCAGCAAAGGCCCAGGACTCCAGCCAGTGGAGGCGGTTGCGCTGGCGGTCCTGGTAGCTGGTCAGCAGGCGGTATTCGACCAACAGTAAGACGGTGGTGGGCGGGATGCGCTCCAGCGTCGCCAGGAAGGCTTTGCGGGCCTCGGCGGTGCGAGAGCGCGAGCCAGGGCGGTTTCCGGCTCCAGCAGGCTCATCTTCTTCTTGCGAGGCAACCTCCCGGGGGTCGTTTTTCTCAAACCGGGCAGTAGGGTGATCGAGGATAACCATCCGGCGACGGGACAGGAAGGGCATGCTGGCGGCATACCTGAGCAAGTCGTCCGGGTTGTACGTCCGTCCATCCAGGCGGGTCAGGTTCAGCAGCGCGGTGCTGGGGTCGCCAAGATCAGCGATGCGCTGCTGGATGAACCTGGCGATTTCAAATTCATCGTCTCCATTAATCAGGTAGATCTCAGGCGCGGCGGCGCTCATGACCCGGATTGGGTGAGGACGCGGTGAGCCTGGACCTGCCCACGGCGGGTGGTTTGGATCTCCGCCACAGAAAGGTCGCCGGGGTCGGCGGAGGTAGTCAGGTGGGCCTGGAGTTGCAGGCCGAGCGGTTGGGCAACCATCAGCGCCAGGGTGGCCAGGGTGACGGCGA
>CAZAGA010000201.1:0-6459 GCA_964484335.1 uncultured Anaerolineaceae bacterium | reverse complement strand
GCCCCAAGAGCCTGACAACCGCCATGCTCGAAGATATCGCTGAAAAAGCCAAAGCGCAAGGCTAACCGCTACCTACCAAAAAGGGCTGTCTGAGAAGCCCCTGCATTGCTAGTTCCTATGCCACAGAAGGTGGTCATGCGAGGCACGACCACCTTCTGTGGCATAAATAATTATAAAGGGGTTGCCCAAACGCTCTTTTTGGACAGCCCCTTTTGATTGGGTAGTTATTAAGGCGTTGCTGTAGCCGACGCGGGGGCAGGCGCCCCCCCTGACCCGCTCCACACAAACACTCGCTGGACGCTTGGCGCACCAGCCGGCTCCCAGATCGGGTTGCCTTCCCGATCACTGCCCATCTGGCGCACCGGTACAACTACCCAACGCATCGCATGTGGCAGGTTATCCACCGGGCGGAACTCAGCCGGGACAATGAACTTCGTATCGGTCACATACTCGACCAGCTTGCGTCCTTCTCCGCCGGTCACATCCTCAATTGTCACCGCGTACGCTTCGTTTTCACGCAGCGTACCAACCGAGGCCCATTGCAAGGTGATCACATCATCAATCCCCTGGTAAGCCGCGCCATCAGGCGGTAACAGCAGGCTGGCGGGCGGGTAAGGCGGAGGCGGGGTCGGCGTGGAGGTTGGCCCAGGCGTGGCATTCCGCCGACAAAGCGGGATCACCAGCGTCTGCCCAAACCGGACAATGTCATTGACCAACCCGTTATACTCCCGGATCGCATCCGCCGACACCTGGTAGTTCAACGAAATGCTGCTCAGCGTATCCTGATCCTTGACAGTGATTTCGATCTTCTCGCAGGCTGCCTCGGTGGCCTCCGCCGGCGCCAGCGTGGCAGTCGGCTGCGGGGTCGCCGTAGGGGTGGGCTGAGGGATAAACAGCTTCTGTCCGATAAACAAGGAACCGCAGTCAGCCGGCAGGTTGTTCAACAAGACAATACTCTGGATCGACACCTTGAACTGGAAAGCAATCCCGCCGCACAAATCGCCTTCTTTGACCGTGTAGGTAAATGGCGTTGGGCTGGGTTCCGGCGTGAATGTTGGCGTGGGAGTTTCCGGCGTTGGGCTGGGGGTAGTCGTCGGCGTCAGGGTAATCGTCGCCGTCATCGTCGGCTCGGCAACATTCTCTGGCTGTGTCTGCTGTAAAGCAAAATAAACCAGTGCCGCGCCGATCACCAGGAATAAGGCTAGCAGGCCCATCGCCGCTGGCAGACTCAGGGTGAGCTCTGGCATCCGGCTGCCTTGTACCACCTTCTGAGTCTTGGTGGCCTTTTCACTCGCCGTAAGATCAGCTCCACATACCAGGCAGCGCGGCGCGTCTTCACTCACTCGCGTCCCGCAAGTCGGGCAGAGTTTGGTTGGTTTCGAGGATTTTTCTGGGCTCATAGTTTTTTATCTTCTGTAGCATTCCAGGCGCTGTCGCAACACAGCCAGTTTCCTGGCTACTTTCGATCGCGCTGGTCAGGGGATTATACCAGCCTCTACCTCAAAAGATGCCCCGTTTTGGGCGCCCAAACCGGCGTGGTATACTCCTGTTCAGCATGCCATCCACCAGCATTTACTTGCATATTCCTTTTTGCAGCCATCGCTGCGCTTATTGTGATTTTAACACGGTTGCTGGCCTGGAAGATCTGATCCCCGCCTATACCCAGGCGCTCTGCCAGGAAATCCAGATCATCGCAGCAGCCACCGACCAGCGCCTGCCCATCGAAACAATCTTCTTTGGCGGCGGCACACCCTCACTTTTAACCGCCTCCCAGTTAGAGCAAATCCTGGCTGCCTTGCGAGGCGCTTTCGATCTGCATCCCGCAGCCGAAATCAGCCTCGAGGCTAACCCTGGCACACTCTCCCTGCAATACCTCCGCGCTCTCCGCCAGGCCGGTATCAACCGTCTCAGCCTGGGCGTCCAATCTGCCAACCCGTTCGAGCTGCGCTTTCTTGAGCGCCAACATGATTACCCCCAGGTGATCCAATCCGTCGCCTGGGCGCGTAAGGCCGGGTTCGACAACCTCAACCTGGACCTCATTTTCGGTTTACCTGGCCAGGAGCTATCTGGATGGCAGCACACCATCGAGCTGGCCCTTGGCTTACAGCCAGAGCATTTTTCCCTTTACTCCCTGACTATCGAACACACTACCCCCCTGGAACATTGGTCACGCCGCGGCCTGGTCGCCGAGCCAGACCCTGATCAAGCCGCAGATATGTATGAATGGGCCAGCCAGCGCCTCGAACAGGCCGGTTACATTCAATATGAAATTTCCAACTGGGCCAAGGAACGGCGCGGCCAGTTGCTGGCTTGCCGCCATAACCTGCAATATTGGCGCGGGCTGCCCTACCTGGGATTAGGCGCAGGCGCTCATGGCTATGTCGCCGGGCAACGCACCGTCAATGTCCTCGCCCCCGCCGCCTATGTTCAGCGCCTCACACCTACTGGACCGCTCTCACCTCGTCCTCTGCCCTTCCCGCGTACCCCTGCCACCCAGAGCATCCTGGCCATTGACCGCCAGGCCGAGATGGGTGAATTGATGATGATGAGCCTCAGGCTGGTAGAAGAGGGCATTGCACAAGCAACCTTCCAACAACGCTTTGGCCAACGCCTGGAAGAGGTGTACGGACCGCGAATCGACCGCCTGGTCCGGCGAAAGCTGCTCGAATGGGTAACCACAGTTGGCGACCCCCAGGCCTGTTTGCGTCTGACCAAAGTCGGCCGCCTGTTAGGCAACCAGGCTTTTATGGAATTTATCTAGCCCCCCTTATCCCTTCCGCTTCAACAACTGAGCTGCCAGATCCTTCAGCGCTTTCCCGGCTTCTCTTTCCGGTTGGGCCATCTCCAATGCCTCTAGCGCCTGGTCGGTCAAGGCGTTGGCTCGTTCCTGGGTGTACTGCCGGGCGCCCTCTGCTTCCAATTGCCGCGCCAGGTCAGCCACTTGCTCGCTTCTTATCGACCCTTCCCGCCAGCGCCTGGCAAATGGGCCGTTTTGTTCCAGGCCATACAGCACCGGAAGCGACTTTTTCCCCGAAACCAGGTCGCTATCCGCCGATTTTCCGGTAACGGTCGAATCACCCCAGATCCCCAGCAAATCATCCTGGGCCTGGAAAGCCAGGCCCAGCGACCAGCCAAACTGCCGGTAGGCCGCCTGCCGCGCTTCCGGCACCTGGGCTGCCAACGCCCCCAGCTCTGTACAAGCCGCCAACAGCGCAGCGGTTTTTCCGCCCACCATCGGCCAATAAGCTGCCAGGCTTAAGTCGCCACGCGCTTCATACGAAATATCCAGGTATTGTCCCTGGGTGAGCTGCAGGCAAGTCTTTTGCAGAATCCGGTTGGCCTCCAGTGCCACCCCCACCGAAACTGTCTCCGCCAATCCCAGCAGGCTCAGGTGAGCGATTGTAAACATCGCATCCCCGGCATTGATCGCCTGCGGAATACCCCACCGCGTCCACAACGTCGCCCGCCCCCGCCGCAACGGGCTGCTATCCTCAATATCATCATGGATTAACGAAAAGTTATGCACCAGCTCGACTGCCGCCGCAGCTGGGAGCGCTTTTCGCCACTCGCCTCCCGCTGCCGAAGCCGTTAGCAACACCATCATCGGCCGGATTCGCTTGCCGCGCGCCTCTGGCCCGACTCCCTCGCCCACCCAGCCCATGTGATAGGCTTGCATTTCATGAAATTCTTCCAACCCCTGGCTGGAAGCCAGTAGCACACTGGCCTGCAGGGATTTCTCAATTTCCGGTTGCATTTCCTGGAAAAAGTCGTTCAGAGTCTGCATTGCGGCTCTCTTCCTGGTAATTACCTGATCCTGATCGCCCTCCTGCGGTTTTACCCTCCAGGCAGGCTTAAATTACCTGCAGGGGCAAAGCCTGCAGGTCTGGGATGCTCCCGGCTCCGGCTGCAAACATTGTCACCCGGATCTCCCGCTCGATTTCTTTGATCGCCGTGATCGTCGTCTCCAGCGATTGGGTGGCTGCTTTCAAGAAAGGCCCGGCCATCCCACCCAAACGCGCTCCCAGGGCAATGCACTTGGCGATCTCCACCCCCGAGCGCAGCCCGCCCGAGGCAAATACGGTCATTTCTGGAGCTACCCGCCGCACGTTTAGAATCGCCTCAGCCGTTGGTATCCCCCAATCGATAAAAGCGGCTGCCAGGCGTTTCTGGCTCTCATTTATGGCCCGGTGCATCTCCACCTGCGACCAGGAAGTCCCCCCCGCCCCAGCCACGTCGATTGCCGCCACCCCCGCATCTGCCAGCCGTCGGGCGTCCTGCTCAGAAAATCCCCAGCCCACTTCTTTCGCAATCACTGGCACCGGCAAGGTCCGGCAAACCGTCTCAATCCGCCTGATCAAGCCCGCAAATCGGGTGTCGCCCTCCGGCTGCACCGCTTCCTGTAGCGCGTTCAGGTGCAGGATCAGAGCATCCGCCTCAACCATCTCCACCGCCCGCTGGCATTCTTCCACACCATAGCGGTAGTTAAGCTGGATTGCGCCCAGGTTGGCAAACAACAGCACATCCGGCGCCGTCGCTCGCACCTGGAAGGTCGTCGCCAGCTCCGCATGTTCAATCGCCGCCCGCTGCGAACCCAGGCCCATCGCAATCCCAGTCGCCTGGGCTGCCTCGGCCAGCGTCCGGTTGATTGCCCCAGCCTCATCCGTCCCCCCGGTCATCGACGAGATCAAGATCGGCGCTCGCAGCTTCCTGCCAAATAATCTCTGGGATAAATCGACTGCCTCCAGGTCTAGCTCTGGCAGCGCCATGTGCATAAAACGGTAATGTTCTAGTCCCGTTGTCAGCCCAGATTGAACATCTTTTTCCAGGTTGATCCGGATATGGTCAGATTTACGCGAGCTGATCAGGCTTGAATCGGGCATGTCCTTCGATCCTCTTTTTAATGATGTCCGTTTGCCGGGTTTCCAGGATATTTCGAGAATCAACCCTCCAGGCTCGTAACTATCTGTTCAGGATGGTGTTTTCTCAGGTTGAAGCTATCTTACCAGCCAGGAAAATGACTGTCAACCGCCAGGCGCATAACCTTAAGGCTTTCTAAATTCCTGCTGGCTGAACCCAGTCAAAGCCCGCCCCATATTACAATCCGGACGGCTTAGCGAATAGCCTGGCCAACCCAGGCATAGGCTTGACAGATTATGCGTCAAGATTACAATTGTACAAACTTTTGAGGAGGTTTTTTCCATGTCTGACACTTACGAACAGGTCAAGGGTATCATTGTCGATTTACTGGGCGTTGACGAAAGCAAAGTCACCTCAGAAGCGCGTTTCCGCGAAGACCTGGAGGCGGACTCACTCGATCTAGTCGAGTTGATCATGGCCTTTGAGGACAAGTTCGGCGGCGAGATTTCCGATGACGATGCCCAGAAGATCACCACGGTCGGCGAGGCAGTCACCTATATCGACGTCCACATGCGCTAAATCAATCCTAAATAATCCGTCATTGTTGAAAGCGGGCTGTCCAAGCGCTCTTATTGGACAGCCCGCTTTCAACTCCACCTGCTCATCGTTTATCTATAGCAGGCTTGGGATTTCCTCCGGATGCCGAGCAACTTTAACTCCCGCTCGCTCCAGTGCAGCCACTTTCTCCGCTGCCAGGCCGGAACCGCCTTCCACGATCGCCCCAGCATGCCCCATCCGCTTGCCTGGAGGGGCTGTCTGCCCGGCGATAAAACTGACCACCGGCTTCGACAGGTGATCGGCAATGAAATCAGCCGCCTTTTCTTCGTCGGTCCCCCCGATTTCACCGATTAAGACGATTTTTTCTGTGTATGGATCGGTCTCGAACATATCCAGGCAGTCGATAAAATTGGTGCCGTTGATCGGGTCGCCGCCGATGCCCACGCAGGTGCTCACGCCCTTCCCCGCCAACATCAACGCATACATCACCTCATAAGTCAGCGTTCCGGAGCGAGAAACTACCCCGATATTGCCAGGGATGGCAATATTCCCGGGGATGATGCCCACCTTCGCCTCTCCAGGGGTCAACAAGCCCGGGCAGTTCGGGCCTACCAGGCGGACGCCCTTCTGGTCGATATAGTTCCGCACCCGCATCATATCCTGTACCGGGATGCCCTCTGTGATGCACACGATCAGCGAAATGCCCGCATCCGCCGCCTCGAATATTGCATCCGTCGCAAAACGTGCCGGGACAAAGATCACGCTCGCATTCGCGCCGGTGATCTCCGCCGCTGATTTCACCGAATCAAAAACCGGCACCTTGCCATCCAGCACCCACTCGCCGCCCTTCCCCGGCGAAGTTCCGCCGACGATGTTCGTACCATATGCCCACATTTGTTTTGTATGAAACTGCCCCTCGTTTCCGGTAATACCCTGCACCAGCAGTCGCGTGTTTTTGTCAATTAAGATGCTCATCGGTTAGCCTCCCTTTGCCACGGCGACCGCTTTTTGCGCGGCTTCGGCCAGGGTCTCTGCAGTAATCAT
>CAZAGA010000200.1:0-6469 GCA_964484335.1 uncultured Anaerolineaceae bacterium | reverse complement strand
TTCGGTCATCTTCTCGGAGGCCTGGCGGCGGGTTTTCTCAACGCCTGGGGCGGTGCTATTAAGGATGATGTTTTGGGGCAGCTTTTTCTCACGGAAGTGATTGACCCAGAGCGGGGCGGCGTAGGCGGGATTACGGTACCAGGCGGTGTTGGTTTGTTCGGTGGCGTAGCCGCGCCAAAGCTCGACTGCTTTCGAATAGGGGTAACGGATGACGGTGTAAGCGCCCAGGCCGGCCAGGGCGACGATCACTACCAATCCAAAGACTGCCGTGGGATAGCTGGCAAGCTCGCGCAGGTTTTCCAGGAAGCGGCGCAGGCTGGAGGAGCGGCGGCTTGCCCGGCGAACTGGCAGGGCGGCCTGGGCGACCGAAGGTATCCCGGGTGTAGGCGGCGTCTCGACCGGTGGGGATGAAGCGGCTGGTGCAATTGCTGCTGCCCGTCGCTCGCTCCAGGCGGCTGGCGGCGGTTGCTTGCCGCGCTGTACCAGGGCGCGCACCGACAGGCTTTCGCTGTTCAGGCGGACGCGCGGATCGACAATCGCATACAAGATTTCCAAGATGAAGACGGTAAAGGTCAGCAAGTAGGCAAAGATCACCACCACGCCCAGCACCAGGGCGGTGTTGTTGGAGCGCACCGCCGACATGAACAACGTCCCGACCCCCGGCCAATAGAAGAGCGTCTCGAGGGCGATCGAGCCCTGCCAGAGAAGCAGGGTGGTGGTGGCCAGGGAGGTGATGATATACGGCAACACCGGTCGGAGGATGTAGCGACGCTCGATCGTCTCAGGCGGCAGACCTTTGGCGCGGGCAATTTCGACGTAATCCTCGTTGGCATAAATCAGGAAGAACGAACGCCAGGAATAAACCCCCTGGAAGAAGGCTGCCACCACGACCGCGGCGACTGGCAAGATCAGGTGCTTGAGGAAGATCGACAGATATTTGAGCGAGTATTCGGGCGGCTCGGCGCCGAATACTTTTGGAAATGGCAATACCCGCAGCCAGCCGGCAAAAATGAAGATCAGCAACATGCCCATAATCCAGCTTGGCGCTGAGGTGAGCGGGGCGAGCAGGATCGAGAGCCGGTCCAGGCGGCTGCCGTGGTTGCGCGCCAGGTACAGGGCGGTGAAAATACTGCCAAAAAAGACCAGGAAGTTCCCCAGACCAGTCACCAGCAGGGTATAAGGCATGCGTTGGAGCACTACGATGTTGATCGGGCCATTTTGGGAGGTGTAGTAAAACGGTGTGTAGGTGGTGCCCAGGTCGAGGCGCAGGCTGTTGTACAGCCAGCGTAAGCTGCGCAGCAGGAAGGGCGAATGCAGCCCGGCAGCCTCCTGCATTGCCCAGCGGGTCTGCTCGATCTGCTCGCTGCGCTCCGGCTCAGGCACATCCCGCAGCCAGCCGCCCTGGATCATTGCCCCGATCGATTCTTCGATATTGGCGGCGAAGACTTTATCGACAAAGCCGCCCAGGTTGACCACCAGGATGGTCAGGTACAGCCCAACCGCCAGGGTAATGAACAACATCACGCCCTTGGCCAGGCTGTAGCGCAGAATGCGTCCCAAAGCGCTGGGAGCCCGGCGGGCAGGGCTTTCTGGGGTAGTCTCGATCGGTGGGGTAGTGGGCAGGCTCATAGCGGATCTGGTCGCGTGGCGTGCAAAGCGCCTGTGCTAATTATATGCTATCTGCGCAGAAAAGGTTCAAAATCCTGGTTATCATCCCAGCTTAAGCTGCGTTACAATCAGGCCCAGGAATTTGACTGCTCGCATGGAAACCAGCCGTCCTGCCCACCCGCGCTTCCTGCCTTACCTGGCCCTGGCCTTCGGGATATTTGTGCTCGGCTTTTCGGCCATTTTCGTGCGTTGGGCGAACGCCCCCGGCCCGGTGATGGCTTTGTACCGCCTTGGCCTGGGGGCGCTGATCCTGACCCCGCTTTATCTGGCAAACCGGAAGAAAAGTCCCCCACTGCGCAACGCCTGGCCCATGCTGGTCTTCCCGGCGGTGGCCGGGGTGATGACCGCCCTGGACCACACCCTGTGGAGCAGCGCGCTGCAATTGACCAGCGCAGCCAATGCTACCTTGCTGAACTATGCTGCCCCGGTCTGGGTGGCGCTGGTCGCCTGGTTGTTCCAGCGCGAGCGCCTGAAAAGCCTGTTTTGGGCCGGCCTGGCGCTGACCCTGGGCGGGATCGCCCTGGTCTCAGGCAGCGATTTCCTGCGCCACCCAACGGTCGGGCGGGGCGACCTGCTGGCATTGCTTTCGAGTTTCTTTTTTGCAGGTTATTTCCTGGCCACCGAGGCCGGGCGCAAGCGATTGGATACATTGCCATACACCTGGCTGGTCGGCCTGTCGAGTACCTTGACCCTGCTGATGGTCAACCTGGCCTTGAAGACCCCGCTCAGCGGCTACCCGGCGCAGAGTTACTGGGCTTTCCTGGGCGCGGCGCTGTTTTCGCAGGTCGGGGGCTACCTGGCGATCGGCTATGCCCTCGGCCACCTGCCGGCCTCGGTCGTCTCGCCGACGATGATCGGCCAGCCGGTGCTGACTGCGCTGCTGGCGCTGCTCTTGTTTGGCGAACGGCTTTCAACTGGCCAGGTCGTTGGCGGGTTGCTCGCCTTGCTGGGGATTTATTGGGTTCACCGCGGCCGCCAGGATTAAACTCAATTGGGTGCGATTTATCTCATCCACTGGCGAGAAAGGCCAGGCCGAGGATGCCCGGGCCGGAGTGGGCGACCATCACCGGGGTGAAATCGACTAGCAGAAGCTCCTCCGGATCGAGGCGCTCGTCGGCCAGGGTGCACAGGCTCTCGGCCCAGGCCAGGCTGTCGGCGTGCATCACCGCCAGAGTAAGCCGGTTGTGCGCCGGAGCGTGATCCCGGGTGTAGTGTACCATCTCCTCCAGGGCGTGCTGGTAACCGTGCACCAGGTTGATCGGGATCACTTCGCCTTCATCGTTAAATGATAACAGGGGTAGGATCTGGGTGGCATTGCTGAGCAGATAGGCTGCCTTGCCAATTCGCCCACCGCGCGCCAGGTATTCGAGCGTCTCCAGGCTGCCGACGAAGCCGATTCGGCGGCGCAGTGCTTCCAGCCGAGACAAGAGTTCGGCCAGGTGCAGGCCCTGGGCAGCCAGGCGGGCGGCTTCGATCGCCAGAAAGCCTTCAGCGATCGTCGCCAGGCGGCTATCCAGGCAGGCAATTTCAACGCCTGCTTGCTCCTCGCGGATCATCAAAGCTGCGCTCTGGGCGGTGGTTAAAGCGCCGCTCAACTGGCCCGAGAGGCCAATGTAGAGAATTTCACGCGCGCCAGCCTCAATACAGCTTTGGAAAATGGTGAAGAACACGCCCAGGGAGGGCGCCGAGGTGCTCAGGTGGAGGTCCTTTTCCAGGCGCATCCGGCTATACAGGTCGGTTGGGATCGGCTGGATGCCGTCCAGGTAGGTCTTGCCTTCGACGACGACGGTGAAAGGCACGATGCGTATAGCCAGGGTGTTGGCCAACTCAACCGGCACCTGGGCGACGCTGTCGGTGACCACCGCCACCGGCGCAGGCCAGGCGGATCGGGTTTTCGCGGCCGGAGAAACGGGCGTTTTCGCTGCCATAGGCCCCTCCCAAATTCATTATAGCATTGCCTGAAGAAATTCGAGTTGCGAACCGGTCTATAATATAGGTATGGAACGCCTGTGGATAATCGGGTTAGGATACCTGCTGGGCTCGATCTCTTCCGCCTACCTGGCTGGGCGCTGGGCCAAAGGGATCGACCTGCGCCGTTACGGCAGCGGCACGCTGGGTGGCTCGATGGTCTATGAGTACGCCGCCCGCTGGCTGGTGGTCCCGGTCGGGTTATTCGATATCGCCAAGGCGGCTTTCCCAGGCTGGCTGGCGCTGCGCCTGGGGTATGGGATCGGCTGGGCTGCAGCGGCTGGGCTGGCGGCCGCGATCGGGCACAACTGGCCTTTCTATCTCGGTTTTCGCGGTGGGCGCGGCCTGGGGACCTTCCTGGGGATCTTCCTGGCGCTGTTCCCGCCCGGCGCGGCCTGGCTACTGGGCTGGCTGGCAGTTGGCTTTCTGCTCAGCGACTCGGCTCCCTGGGCGCTAGGGGCGCTGGCCGGGCTGCCGCTGCTGCTGGCTGCCTTCGATGTGCCGCCTGCCCTCTACGGCCTAGCAGCCGGGATGCTGCTGGTGACAGCGATCAAACGCCTGGAAGCTAACCGCCGCCGGTTGCCCCCGCCGGGTCCGACCCGCCGGCGAGTGCTCTGGCTGCGCCTGGTGTTTGACCGGGATATCCCCGACCATCGCCAATGGATACAGCAGGGTAAATGACTTCTATTCATTAAAAACGCCGCCGTCGTTTTTAATGAATAGAAGTTACTTCAGGTGATCGTTGAAGAACTGGACAATCTGGGGGGCAAGTTGGTCCAAGCCAGGTGAGCGCACCTCGGCATGGGTCGCCTCGGGCAGCCAGATCGCCTGCTTGGGGAAGCCGGCCTGCTCGATCAATAGCCGGGCGTGATCGCTGGGTACCCGCCTGTCAGCCAACCCGTTGATGAACAGGATCGGGCGTGGGGAGATCTGGCCGACCACATCTAATGGGCGCACTTGCCGGCGGGAGAAGTCTTTGCGCAGCTCAAACAGGTGCAGCAGCAGGTTGTACAGCCCTGCTGGAAAGAGCGCCGGGCGGTTTACCTGCCAGATGTCCTGCAGGGTCGGGTAGGCCGCGGCCGTCACCAGGGCATCGATCTGTGGGTTGCGCGCCGCACTGAGCAGGATCGAGACCGCCCCGGCCGAATGGCCGATCGCCCCGATCTGCTGGATGCCGCGCTGCTCGCTCAGGTAACGCACTGCCGCGTCGACATCTTGGCTCTCGCGTGCCCCGTAGGAGAAGGCAAAGCGGCTGCCCTCGCTGCGCCCAACCCCGCGGTAGCTGAACAACAATACCTGGTAGCCGGCCTGGTGGAGCGGCTCGACCAGCGAGAGCCCCTGGCGCTGGTCCTTGGCAGTCGCCGGGGCGTAGAGCACCGCCGGGCTGGCCGGATCGCCGGCCGGGAAGAACCAGCCGCGCAGCCTCTGGCCGGCGTCATTCGTGAATTCGACCTCCTGGTATGGTGGGAGGGCTTCCAATTCGGGAGCGCCGAGGCGGAGCGGCGCGGTGGTAGCGATCAACTCGCCGAGGAACGGCCCGGCAGCGACAGCCACTGCAAAAACGCCAACTAGCGAAATGATCAGCATCATTTTTCGTGTGCGCAAGCAAGACTTCCTGAAGTATAGAATTGTTTCATCGCACCAGGGGGAGCAGAAGCGGGACGCCGGCGAGGAATAACGTTGTCAATCTTACCAAGCCGGTTGCCCCTTGTAAAGCCAAGTCAGGGAATTATAATAGAACTCTAAATTTAGATATCCAGGATGACTGAACCAGACTACTTACCCAACCGGCGCATTCTCAACCGGCGGATCTTGCGGTTTGGCGGTTGTGGGTCCTGCCCGCAGGTGGACCTGGACTGCCAGCAGACCCTGGCCGTCACCCGCTGCTGGCTGCGCCATACTGGCCGCCAGCGCTGGGATAATTGGGGCCATATTGTGCTGGTTTTTCGCCCCGGTGAGCTGGTTGAAGTCGAGCTCACCCATGACGCCCAGACGATTTATTGCGCCAGCGCCACCTCCACCCTCTATCCCGGCGTCCGGGATTTCATCGACCTGGCTAATTTCAGCGAAGACTGAACCGATCTCTGGCTGGCTTGTCGCTCCAGTTGGCCACCCAGAAGCTATTATAATTATCCTATGCAACCAAAAACCAATCTTTGCTGGCGGGTGGCGCTGCTGGTGCTGATCCTGGCTCTACTCGTCCCACCGGTCGCCCCCGCCGCGGCCCAGGGCAGCCAGGTGACTGCCTTCGACCTGATCATTGCGATGAACACGTTGCGCGTCTCCTACGGGCTGCCGGCGCTGATCGAAGACCCGATTATCAATGCCGTCGCCCAGGGCACGGCTGAGATCATGGCGGCCAATAATATGTCTTCGCACATCGGCGACGTGCGCGGTCGAATCCAGGCAGCTGGCTATGGCGGTGGCGCCCAGGTCTGGGCGACCGAGAACTTCGCCGTTGGCAGCAGCTCCTTCGGCCTGGACCAGATTATGCTCGCCTGGAGCGACGCAACCCATATGATCCCGGCGGTCAACCCGGCCTATTGCAACGTCGGGGCAGGGATCGCCAAATCGGCCAGCGGGCGGACCTACTACGTCCTGCAGGCGGCTTATACCTCGGCTAAGGCCTGCGGGGAATACAAATCGGTGTCTGGTGGCAGCATCACCCAGCCCGGCGGCGTGACCGGTGTCTCGCAGCTGATCGTCCCGGTCAACATTGCCACGCCCGACGCCGAGGGCAAGGTTTTCCACGAAGTGCGTACCGGCCAGTCGCTGTGGGCGATCGCCATCGCGTATAAGATCACTATCGCCGACCTGGAGACCTGGAATAATA
>CAZAGA010000199.1:0-6566 GCA_964484335.1 uncultured Anaerolineaceae bacterium | reverse complement strand
TGTTCGAACATTTTCTGCGCCGAGAGCCAGGCGGCTTTCTTATCCGTGCCGCCGTGGACAATTAACGGTTCAGCCACCTGGTCGCCGACCTTCAAGACCGGGTTCAACGAGTTCATCGCCGCCTGGGGGACCATCGACATCTTCACCCAACGCACATTCCGGCGAAATTCTTCATCATCCAGGACCATCAGCTCGTCGCCGTCCAGGTAAATTTTCCCGGAGTAAGCGCCGGCATTGCGCGGCAGCAGGCGCATGACCGCTTTGGCCAGCGAGCTCTTGCCGCAGCCAGATTCACCCAGCACCACGACTGCTTCTTTGTATCCCAGGTCAAAGGAAACGCCATCCACCGCCTGCACACTTCCCTTTTCTGTGCGGAAATGGAGCACTAAATCTTCAAGTCGAAGCAACGGTTCTCTAGCCATTGTTTTATATACCTCGTAGCCGGGGATTGAAGATGCGATCGAGCGCAAAGCCGACCATCGCGAAGGCCAGGCCGGTGATCATCAACAGCACAGCCGGTTCCAGCACCCAGTAATACAGGCCCTGGTATAAGGCGCCGTTCGATTGGGCGTCCTGGATAACTTTTCCCCAGGTCGGCAGGACCGGGTCGCCCAGGCCCAGCACGGCCAGCGAGGCTTCCAGGAAGACGTAGGTTGGGATAGCAATCACCAGGCCGGGGATCAGCAGCGGGATGATGCGCGGGATCAGGTAGCTAAAGATCAGGCGCGGCGAGGATGCGCCATATGCCTTGGCCGCCTCAATATAAGACGATTCTTTGATCTGCAGGAAATTCGCCCGGAAGGTCTTGATCCCGGCGCCAAAGATACTCAGCAAGATCGTCGCCCCTAAGATCACCCAAATGCTGCGAGAGTAAAAGGTGCCAATCATAATCAGGATCGGCAGGAAGGGCAGGACGATATTGATTTCGGTGATGCGCTGGATTAAGTCATCCAGCCAGCCGCCAAACCAGACGCCAATCGCGGCGATAATCATGGTGGTGATCGAGGTGCCCAGGGCCGCTACCAGGCCGAACGACAGGGCGATCGGCATACCCCACAGAATCGCCACGCTCAGGTCACGGCGCAGGTGGTCCGTGCCAGCAATGCCATAGACCTCGCCGTAGACCACCAGTTCAGCATCCAGATCGCTGCCTTTTTCAAAGCTAACCACGTCGATGTTCATTTCATAGGTGCCTGGCACGGGCACCGGCGGTTCCGAGTCAGGCGCCATAAACAGTCCTAAGACCGGGTCCACCCCACCTACCCGCCGCTGCAGCTTGGTATCCTGAGAAAAGCGATAGGTCAGAGTCGCGGGAACCGCAAAGTCAGCCACGCGAATCTTGCGCCCATCCGGCGTCACCCAGGACACCGAAGCAAACGGCGGCTTTTCAGCATACTTGGAAGTGAGGTACAGGTTCATTTCCTTCGGGAATCGGTTGTAGGGAAATTCGAACGTGTACTTAAGATTGATCGTCTCGGCTTTTTCAGTCGGCGTAACCGTCTTGACTGCCTCGCCAGCTTTGCTGTCCAGGATGATCGTATCCGGCAGCTTCTCACGCCGGAACCAGTTGGTCCAAGCCGGTGGGACATTTTTGGGAAATTGGTAGGTGACCGCTTCACCGCCCCGCCACAGGCGGACGGCTTCGTCATATGGAATCGAAACCAGCGCATAAATCGACACGCCAATCATCAGCAAAATGATCAGCAAGCCGACAATGGCTGAAGGGTATTTAACCAATTCACTGAGCGTTCGTCGAAAAGATTTCATCCTGACCTCCCCTGGCTGCCACCGACTTTGACGCGCGGGTCAACCAGTGCATAGATAAAATCGAGTAAGAAGACGGTGATCGCTAACAAATATGCATAGACCACGGTCGAAGCCACAATCACCGGCGTGTCAAATAAACCAATCGCCTGGTAGAGAGCACGGCCCAGGCCAGGCCACTGGAACACCGTTTCAAAGATCGGCGCCCCGGTCCACAGGCCGATCAAAAGCAGGGCAAAGCTGGTGATAATCACCGGTAACGTCGGGCGCAGGATATAGCGGCGCTCAATCTCGCGCGAGCTCAGGCCCTTGGCCTTGGCCATCTCGACGTAATCTTCGCTGGAATAGATCAAGAAGAAGGTCCGCCAGTTATAAACGCTCAAGAAGATCGAGCTAACCAGGATGGCGGCGGTGGGTAGGATCATGTGCTTGAGCAGGCTGAGGATGTAATCCAGTCGGCCTTCGGGCGGCGGGGCGTCCACCATTCCCCCGAATGGCAACACCTTCAGGATTGCCGCGAAGATCAAAATCAGAAAAATACCATAAAACCAGTACGGCGCGGCGGACACCGGCGCCATGGCGATCGTCAGCTTGTCCAAAAAGCTGCCGTAGCGCCGGGAGAGCGCCAGGGCAATAAAGACGCTCGAGAAAAACAGGATCAGGTCAGCAGTTGCAAATAATACCAGAGTAGGTGGCAGGCGCTCCAGGATGATCAGGCGCACCTGGCGTGAGCCCGAGTCGCTCGACATGCGCTGCGAGCGGCCCAGGTTGAGCGTCAGGGCATCGGTCATGTAGCGCAGGCTGCGCACCATGAAAGGCTGGTTGAGGCCCAGGCGCTCTTCTTCCAGGCGGATTAGACTGGCCAGGCGCTCATCGCGCGCTTCTGGGGTCAAATTTCTCAAAGTAGGGTCGGTCAAGACACGCAGACCGACCGCCTCGCGAATTTCTCCGCGCCGGATATTATCGACGTAGCCGCCCATGTTGGCAATCATAATAGTCAGGAAAATGCCAATCACCACGGTTACAAATAACATCGCCAGCCGGACCAGGGTATAACGCGCCAGGCGAGCGAAGGAACTGCTGGTTTTCGTTTTTGGCTGGGTGGGTACGGCTTCGGGGGCTGCTGTGGCTTCAACACTCATAGCATCCTCTTTCTTTTGATAAATAATTCCACTGTCTTACCTTGCCAGATTAGAGGTCTGGCAAGGTAAGACTAAAAGTATAAGATGATTCTGGCAGGGGTGGAAAGCCACCCCTGCCAGAACAAGCAGCAATGCAGGGAGATTACGGAACGACGAACTCGATCACACCAAAGGCCGGCAGGCTGACCGGGGTGACAGCCACAGCCACTTCCAGCTTGTAAGCGCCGGAGGTGAACGCGCCGGTCACGTCAGTGCCCAGGACAACCTGGTACTGGCCTTCAGCAACCAGGGTCGCATCGCCGGAGCCAACCAAGGCCCCAGTGCCGTCAAAGACCAGGTACTTGACCGTGGCGACTTCGGCGGACGGGTAGGGGCCGTCCTTGGCATTCACGAAGACATCGAAGGTAGCTTCGGTACCAGCCGGGACCTGGCCAGCGCCATCGACTTCGACCGTGGCCAGCTTGGGTTCGCCAAAGCGGGCCCACTTATCAGCCATGTCGGGGAAGTCTGGATTGCGCTGCAGGGTAACGGTTTGCTCAACTGGGAAGACCCGGTAGAGGTAGAACGGGCCAGTGCCGAGCCAGAAGTTGCCGCGCGCTTCGTACCAGGCGGCCAGGTTAGCAAAGCGGGCAGCCGCTTCTTCAGCCGTGACGTACTGGCTCATCGTCGGAGCGTAGGGGAGGGTCGGGGCGGCGACCTGGGCGTCCAGGTAGCCCTTCAAGATCTCCAGGCTCGGGCCAGCCACCATGCTCATCCACTCAACCTTATTCTTTTCAGCCTTGTCAGCCGAGAAGGCCAGCTTCTTTTCTGCATCGGCCTGGATGCCGAGCGCCAGGTTGTGCCAGGCGCCTGGGCCGTAGGTGTAGCCCGGCCACCAGGTGGTGATGCTGTTCTCAGCGTCCAGGTTGTACAGGTCATCGTAGGTTTCGATCACCAGCGGGTCGGTCGAGACAACCTTGACACCCTTGAAGTGCGCCTGGAAAGCGGCCAGAGTTTCTCCCAAAGCCTCGTCATAGATCGCCGAGTCAGGTTTGCCAGGATCAAAGGTCAGGATCATGCCCATGACGAAGTCAGCCATGGTCAGCGGGCTGCCGTCATGCCACTTAATGGTATCCCACAGGTCGGCCGGGTAGGTAACGGTAACTTTGGTCTTAGCAGTTTGGGTCGAGGTGAAGGCTTCGGCAGCGGTGATGAACTTCTGGTTGACAGCATCCCAGTCCACCCAGGCATCGCCAGGAACCTCAATGCTAGGAGCGAATTCAAGGCTGACCCAATCCAGGGTCTTGCCGATCGGCAGGCCTTCCTGAGCCACCATCGCCGCGCTCTCAATCCGCTGCGGCCACGCCAGGCCAGTGAAGGGATCTTCAACCACGGCAAAGTCCGAGGTGGCGCGGATCAGCATCATGTCATAGATCCAGTTCGAGCCAGCGATCGGGTTCCACGGGTCGACCAGGATACCGGGCTGGGCAATGCGCATGACGCCGCCCTCCAGGCCTTTGAAGCGCACGGTGTACGGCCAGAGCCGGGCGCCAGCAACGCCGCCGGATAGGTCAGCGGTGACCTGGACATCGGCCGATTGCGGGCTGAATGCCAGGCCGTCGTCAATCCACACCCGCACCGAGCCGGAGCCGGCGTCTTCGAGCGAAAGTTCCATCGCCCGAGCGAACAGCGTGTCACGCTCTTCCAGCGTGGCAAAATCGTTATTGCGCAGTTTCAGGGCGATTTCATCAAACTCTGCTGTCGGCTTGTAGGCCTGGAACATCGGGATCGGGTAGTCGTTGGCGGTGTTATAGAAACTAAAGTTGGACCCCTGGTCGCGAACAACCGCAGTGGTGATCCAGCCGCCGGTGTAGTAGTTGTACAGGCATTCCGCCGGGTCGCTCTGGACCCAGATCGGGGAAGCTTCGGAGCGGGTCTTGAACTGGCGATCGACAGTAAAGCCAACCGCTTCAAGCTGGGTGGCGACGTAATCGCCAATCAGCTTGCGATCGTCCTCGGTGCGGATGATACCAATCAACACGACCGGGGCGCCGTTGAACTGCCACTTGCCATCAGCGCCGAGGGTGGCGCCCAAGGCGGTCATTTCAGCTGCAATCTCAGCCTTGGCAGCTTCCAGGTTATAAGCATACTTGCCTTCCAATTCGCGCGCCTTGGCGACATACTTGGCGTAATCGGGGAAGGCAGTCACCAGGGGGAAGAACTTGGGCACGCCCAGGCCGCCCTGGATTTCCTGGTTGATATAGTTGCGATCATACAGCTTGTTCGTCGCCGCGCGGATCTTGGCGTTGGCGAACGGGTTTAGCTTGGTGGTGTCAGTGCAGGCAGCCGGGTTGTAGCTGATTTCATCCGCCGAGCCGTACACATTGGAGTAAGCCAGGTTAGGATCGGCCTGAACAGTCTTGTACAGTTCAGGATCGCCAATCGAGTAGGCATAGATGTCCAGCTCGCCGGCCTGGATCTGGCTGACGGCGGCGTTGGCATCGTCCACGCTGGTGAAGACGACCTGGTCAACCCAGGCGCCGGTGCGGGTCGAAGGCACCGGAGTTGGGGTAACCTCAACGACCTTCTCGACTTCAACTGTTTTCTCAACAACTTGCTCAACAACCTGGGTCTGAACCACAGTCTCGCCAGGCACTTCAACCGTCACGACGGTCGTCGCAGCCGGCTCTGGGGTTGCGCAGGCTGCCAGCACCATGCTCAGGACGATCAGGATGCTGAAGACTGCAAATACTTTACTCTGAGATTTCATGTTCTCCTCCTAAAGAGATTTGGATTGGATGGACGGACATTGGAAACACGTGTACAGCAGATTCAGATTACCCAGTTGGCTACCACCTCCTTTTCACCATGAACACTCACAAGCCGGATGATGTTTTATGACCGCTGTCAAAACGAAAACGGACCAGCGCTTTCAAATTAAAGACCCAGGTCTTCAAATCTTACCATAAAACAGGCCACGGTCAACGTTAAAAGCAACCATAAAGTTCCAGGATTCACAAGAAAATCTCCATTTACTGGCAGAATTCTCCATAATTAAACGCTTCCAGGTTCCAAAAGATATCCGGATTGGAAGCAGCGATTTTCAAGCCGCAGAAATCCGGGCGGGCCACCACCAGGCTGGCGCGCTGGAACAGCGGCAGGGACGGCAATTCTTCAACAAAAATCGCCTCGGCCCGCTGGAGGGCTGCCTGGAATTGGGGGGTCTCGGGCAGCGCATTACCAGCTGCCAGGCAGGCCTGGTCGAATTGCGGATTACTGTAGCCGCTGGCGTTGCCGCCGCCCCAGCCCAGGGAAAACTGCGGGTAAGGGCCGGGAACCTGGAAGCTGGTGTACAAAGCGCAAGCAGGTTGGTCGGAAGCCGGCCAGGCGAATTGCGCCAGGTCAAAATTGCGCCCGAAGACCGGGCCGCCGGGTCTAGCAGCAAAGATTTGCTCGGCCGGGCCGCTGGTAATCTCGACCTGGATGCCGCACTGGGCCAGGTAGGCTTTGATCCGCTCCGCCAGGCGCAGCCGGAAGTCACTATCGCTGGTAAAGTAGGAGACGACCAGCGGAGCCCCGTCGGCCAGGTCTGGCACCGCCTGTGCCAGGCGCGGCGTGGCCGGGTCATTGTCCAGGTCCAGCCAGCCAGCCGCCTGGAGCAAAGCGCCGCCAGCCGCCGGA
>CAZAGA010000198.1:5107-6581 GCA_964484335.1 uncultured Anaerolineaceae bacterium | reverse complement strand
CCCTTAAAACCCTTGCCTTTCAGATCGCGCCGCGCCCGGCTGATCTGCTCGCGGTCGGTCAGCAAATCCTGGGCGTATAGCGCCAGGCGATATCCCAGGGTGGTAGGTTCAGCCGGTTGCAAATGGGTAAAAGCCATGATTGGCAGGTCGGAAAAGGCCAGAATTTTTTCGGCGAAAGCCTTCAACAGCCCATCTAGCCGGTCCATTATCAGCTCTAGCGACTGGCGCAGGCGTAGCGCATCCGCGTTATCCTCGATATCCATCGATGTCGCACCCAGGTGCAGGATTCCTCCGCCCAGCGGCGATTGCTCAGCAAAGGTCTTCAGCTCAGCCATCAGGTCGTGGTGGATATCCGCCTCAATTGCCAGGGCGCGCGCCAGGTCAACCTGCTCCTGGTGGGCGCGCAGATCTTCGACCTGCGCTGGCGAAACCAGGCCGTACTCAGCCTGGACTTCCGCCAGGGCAACCCACAAAGCCCGCCACAGCCGGCGTTTATGCACTTCACTCCAGATCCAGCGCATCTCCGGGCTGGCGTAGCGCCAAGAAAACGGGGAAAGGTAAACCGAATAATCCATCCTTTATGCCTGTTGGAATTATACGCCAAGACCGCCCGGTGCAGAAGCGCCAGTCTTCAACGATCGCCTTTGCGTCTCGCCCCGATATCCTGTACAATAACGGGGTGCCAGTACCTGACCGCCTTCCGCGCTCCTTCTTCGCTCGCCCGGCTCTGGTTGTCGCCCGCGAGCTGCTTGGCGCGCGCCTGGTGCGCCTGGAGAATGGACAGCGCCTCGCCGGGCTGATTACCGAAACCGAAGCCTACTCCGGCGAGGACGACCTGGGCTGCCACTGCCGGGCCGGCCGCACCCCGCGCACATCCGTCATGTACGGCCCGCCTGGCCACGCCTACGTTTACTTCACTTACGGGATGCATTGGTGCCTGAATATTGTCGTCGAGCAGGACGGCTTTCCAGCCGCCGTGCTGCTCCGCGCTATCCAACCAATCGAAGGCCTGGAAGTGATCGCCAGCCGCCGCGCCAACCTTCCCCCTGCTCATTGGACCGACGGCCCTGCCCGCCTGACCAAGGCGCTCAACATCGACAAAGCCTTCAACAGTGCAGACCTGTGCGCTGCCAGCGCCAGCCTGTTTATCGAAACTGGGCTCTCGATCCCCGATTCCCAGGTCAAAATCACTCCTCGTATCGGCCTGAACAACGTCCCTGAACCCTGGAAGAGCATCCCGTGGCGCTTCCAGGTCGCCAGCCATTAGCTTTTGGCTGCCACCGCGACCAAATCCCCTGCCCAGGGTTTAACCTGTAGGAGTTTGCCCATGCCTTATCATTCGCTTGTCCTGGTAAAACAAGTCCCAGATACCCGCTTCGTTACCGGCGAGGTCATGACCCCCGAAGGGACGATGAATCGCTCGGCGTTGCCAGCGATTTTCAACCCCGAAGACCTGCACGCCCTGGAAATGGCC
>CAZAGA010000198.1:0-5007 GCA_964484335.1 uncultured Anaerolineaceae bacterium | reverse complement strand
GGCGACACCGCCCAGGTCGGCCCGCAGGTCGCCGAGAAACTGGCCCTGCCCCAGATTACCTATGCCGAGCGCCTGGTCGAGCTGATCGAGCAACAGATCGTCGTCCAGCGTGCCTTTGAGCAGGGCGCTGAACTGGTTCGCTGCCGCCTCCCCGCGCTGCTGACCGTCGTCGCATCTGCCAACCAGCCGCGTCCACCCTCCGCTCGCCGGCGGATCGAGTTCAAGCTGGCTGCTGCGCCTCATGAGTTGCCAGCTTTGCTTAAAAGATACCCCGAATTTGGCGACCTGGCTTCCCTTGAAGCTTACCTCGACCAGCGCCGGCTCAAGATCTCGGTCTGGACCGCTGCCGACCTGGAATTGGACGAAACTCAGATCGGCCTGGCTGGCTCGCCGACCCAGGTCTACAAAGTGAATTTCGTCGTCTTGGAAAGCGCCGAGAGCAAGGAAATCCCAGCCGACTATGCCGGTATCCAGGCCCTGATCCAAGAATTGATCCAGGAATACATCGTTGGCTGATAGAAAGGTTGTCCAATGAACCAACCCGGTGATATTTGGGTTTTCATCGAACAAGAACAAGGCCAGTTTGCCCCGGTCAGCCTTGAGCTACTCGGCAAAGGCCAGGAATTGGCCGGAACGCTGGGGTGCCAGGTCTGGGCGCTGCTGCTTGGCTACCAACTTGACGGGCTGGCCGAGCAGTTGATCCAGGCCGGAGCGGATCGCGTTCTGGTCGCCGAAGCTCCCGAGCTGGAGCTCTACCGGACGCTGCCCTACACCCGGGTGCTGGCTGGCTTGGCCCAACAACGTCAGCCCGAGATCTTCCTGATCGGCGCCACCCCTACCGGCCGCGACCTGGCCCCCCGGCTGGCCTCGGCCCTTAGAGTCGGCCTGACCGCCGATTGCACCGACTTGCAGATCGGCGACTATACCATCCGCAAAGAAAACCGAGTCTGCAAAAACCTGCTCTACCAGATCCGCCCCGCCTTCGGCGGTAACTTGATCGCCACGATTGTCAACCCGAACACCCGCCCACAAATGGCCACAGTCCGCCCTGGCGTGATGCGCCGTAACGAGCCAGATCCGGCTCGCCGGGGCCAGATAGAAGCCGTGGAAGTCCGTCTCGAACCATCTGACCTGGCGCTGGAAGTGCTCAGCCGGGAAGTACGCCCGCCCAGCGTCCACCTGGCCGACGCCCCGGTCGTCGTGGCCGGCGGCGGTGGTCTGAAGAGCCCGGCCGAGTTCCAGCTTATTGAAGAGTTAGCGTCCCTGCTGGGCGGCGAAGTCGGCGCTTCACGCGCCGCTGTCGATGCCGGCCTGGTTACGCGCGAGCACCAGGTTGGCCAGACCGGTACGACCGTCCGCCCCAGACTGTACATCGCCGCCGGGATCTCCGGGGCGATCCAGCACCGCGCCGGGATGGATCAATCGAACAAGATTATCGCCATCAACACCGATCCCCAGGCGCCCATTTTCCAAATCGCCCATTATAAGATCGTCGGCGAGGCCGCCGAAGTCCTGCCGCTGTTGATCAAGGCATTAAAAGAGAAAACCCGATGAGCACCACGGATAATTTCTATCTCGATAACCCCGACTTGCAGTTTCGCTTGCAGCAGGTCGATCTCAGCGAAGTCGTCCAGGTAAAGGAAAAAGGCTACTCGTATCACGATCGCTTCCCCACTGCCCCACGCAGCTACCCCGACGCAATCGAAAACTACAGCCTGATGCTGGAAGTTCTGGGAGAAATATGCGCCACCAGGATCGCCCCATCCGCGCCAGCCGCTGACCAGGAAGGCGCCCACTTTGAAGACGGCCAGGTCACCTATGCCCAGGCTACCGTACAGGCCATCGAAGCGCTGCGCCAAGCAGAGCTGATGGGCGCCATGCTGCCCTGGGAACATGGCGGACTCAACTTGCCCGAGACGATTTATGCCGCGATGGTCGAAATGATCTCGCGCGCCGAGGCCGGTTTGATGACCATTTTCGGCCTGCAGGAAATTGCCGCTTCAATTAATGAGTACGCCGACGAAGAGATCAAAGCCCGCATTCTGCCCAGGTTTGCGCGCGGCGAGGTCACCGGCGCGATGGTCCTGACCGAGCCAGATGCCGGCTCAGACCTGGGCGCTGTCCAGACCAAGGCGGTGTTCGATGAAGCCGCCGGTTTCTGGCGCATCAGCGGCGTCAAGCGCTTCATCACCAACGGCTGCGCCGATATCCAGCTCGTCCTGGCTCGCTCGGAACCAGGCTCGACCGACGCACGTGGCCTGTCGCTCTTCCTGCTCGAGCGGGATGAATCCGTCCGTATCCGCCGGATCGAAAACAAGATGGGCATGCATTCCTCGCCCACCTGCGAAATCCTGTACAACAACACCCCGGCTTACCTGATCGGCAAGCGGCGCTTTGGCCTGCTGCGCTATGCGATGGTCTTGATGAACGGCGCCCGGCTGGCAGTCGGCGCCCAGGCGATCGGGATCGCCGAGGCCGCCTATCGCGAAGCCTTCCGCTATGCCAGCGCCCGCATCCAGTTCGACCGGCCCATCCGCCAGCTCCCGGCCGTCTCGCGTCTGCTGCTGTCGATGAAAACCGAGATCGAAGCTGGGCGCGCCCTGCTTTTTGAAACTGGCCGCTGGGTCGATACCCTGAAAGCCTGCGAACAGCTCCTGGCAGACAACGCTGCGCCCGATCCGGCCTTGCGCGCCCGCCACAAGCTGGCTGCCAGCCTGGCCGAAACCCTGACCCCAATGACCAAGTTCTTTAACACTGAAATGGGCAGCCGGGTCGCCCATCAGGCCATGCAGGTTCATGGCGGCGTCGGTTATATGAACGAGTTCAACATCGAGCGCCATTTCCGCGATGTGCGGGTCACCAGCATTTATGAAGGCACCAGCCAGCTCCAGGTCGTCGCTGCGATCAGCAAATTGCTCGGGCGCACCCTGGATCCGCTCGTAGATGAATGGGCGGCGGCAGATTGTGGTCCAGAAGGCGCTGCCCTCCAGCAGCGCCTGGTGGAAGCCAACGATCTCTTCCGCCGGGCCGCAGACCACCTGAAAGCCTGCGAACGCGATTTAATCGATTACTACGCCGTGGACCTGGTCAACCTGGCCTGCTGGCTGGTCAATAGTTGGCTCCTGCTGCGCGACAGCCTGGCTTCCCCGCGCAAGCTGGAGTTGGCTCGGACCTACCTGGCCGAGACCCTGCCCCAAATCCATCGTGCCGGCGAAGCTGTCCTGGCTGCCGACCCAACCCCGCTCCAAACGCGTGCGTCTATCTGGTAGATCAACGACTCTATTTAGGAGGTTTATTGTTATGGGATTACTCACTGGTAAAAATGCCCTGATTTTTGGCCTGGCCAACGAACGCAGCATCGCCTGGGGGATTGCACGTGCCTTCCAACAGCAAGGTGCAACCCTTGGCTTCGGCTACCACCCGGCCGTTGAGAAACATGCCCGCCCGCTGGCTGAACAGCTTGGCGCAACCTTCGCCGAACCTTGCGATGTCGCCAGCGACGAAGACATCCAGATCGTCGCCCGAAAAGCAAAGGCTATTTTCGACGAAGTTGACATCCTGGTCCATGCGATCGCCTTTGCCGATCGCGCCGAGCTGGAAGGCGCTTACTACAGCACCACTCGGTCTGGCTTCCACCTGGCGATGGATATCAGCGTCTATTCTTTCACCGCCCTGGCCCAGCATTTTGAGTCGCTGCTGCGCACCGGCGGCTCGCTGATCACCCTCACCTACTACGGCGCAGAAAAGGTCGCCCCAAATTACAATGTCATGGGTATCGCCAAAGCCGCCCTGGAGGCCTCGGTACGCTACCTGGCCTATGACCTGGGCCCGCGCCAGATCCGGGTCAACGCCATCTCGGCCGGGCCCATCCGCACCTTGGCCGCAGCCGGCGTCTCCGGCTTCAAAGCCATGTATCGCCACTTCAACCGCCTGGCGCCGCTCCAACAGAACATCACCATCGACGATGTCGGCAACACCGCCCTCTACCTGGCCTCCGATCTGTCGTCCAAGGTAACCGGCGAAGTGATTTACGTCGATTCAGGGTACAATATTCTTGCATTTCCAATTCCACCCTGCGACTAGCCTGTCGCCAAATAAGCAATGGTGTAAAAAACAGGCCTAGCCTGTTTTTTACACCATTACGACTGGCCCTGCTGGAGAATGACATGTTTCGCCGAAGACAAGAAGAAGCCATCACCCCCTCTCCATTGCCGGCGCCAGCCGAACGCGTGACCTCGGTCCTAGGGACCGGGATCATCTGGAAAGGCAACCTGAGTGGCAGTGGTGGGGTGCGCATCGAAGGCGCATTTGAAGGCGATATCACCCTGCGCGGTTTGCTGGTGGTTGGCGAAACCGGGCGCGTCACCTGCCAGACATTGAAGGCTAATGCTGTCATCGTAGCCGGGGCGGTGCGCGGCGACATCACCTGCGAGAAACTGGAAATCCGCTCTACCGGCCGGGTATGGGGCAATGTGGTTACCGCCGCCTTCGCCACCGAAGAAGGCGCTTTCCTGCGCGGCCAGATACGCATGGAAGAACAGGTCGAAATCGGCGCCCCGCCACCGCCCACCCCGGAGGCGCAGAGCCCCTCCATCGAAACGCCCCCCGAGACAAATCAAACGCCAGAACCAGAAACCGGCCAGGACTAGGCCTTTTTCTCGCTGATCTGCGTGACGGCGTTCAACGCCGCGACAAATTCCCCTACCATCCGCTCCAGGTTGATCTCCTGGCTGACAATCCGGTACGATTCGGCGCCCATCCGCCGCAGCCGGGCTGCGTCCGCCAGCGCCCCTTCCAGCAGGCTGTACAGCGCCTCCAGGTTGTCCGGCTGCGCCTGCCAACCATTTTCCGAGCGCACCAGGTCGTCCTGCGTCCCATCGCCCTGAGCCACAATCACTGGCAAGCCATAGCTCATCGCTTGCTGCACTGCCAGCCCGCCCGTCCCTGGCAGCACAAACAGGTCTGCCCAACGAAAGTCAGCCGCCAGCGCTTCGCCAAAATGCGCCC